>JBEATZ010000526.1:0-13296 GCA_041161695.1 Planctomycetota bacterium
GTGCACAACCCACGGCCCGCGGCGCGCCCCACCCCTGCCGCTCCGGCCGCCCCGGCGACGGCACGGGCCCCCGCCGCGGTGCCGTCCGAGGCCGCGGGTACCTGCGCGGCGCGGCTGGCGGAACTTCGCGGCGAGGTGCTCTCGTGTGCGAAGTGCCGGCTGCACGAGGAGCGCCGGCAGGCGGTCTTCGGCGAGGGCAACCCCGGAGCCGAGGTCCTGTTCGTGGGCGAGGCACCGGGCGCCGTCGAGGACCAGACCGGCCGGCCGTTCGTGGGCCCCGCCGGCCAGCTGCTCGATCGCATCCTCAATGCCGCCATGGGTTTGCGGCGCGAGGATGTGTACATTGCCAACGTCAACAAGTGCCGACCGCCCGGCAACCGCGACCCCCAGCCCGATGAGGTCGCCGCCTGCCTGCCCTACCTCACCGAGCAGATCCGCGCGATCCGTCCGCGGGTGGTCGTGGCGCTCGGCCGCGTCGCCGCCCACAACCTGCTGGGCCGCACCGACAGCCTGCGGCAGTTGCGCGGGCAGGAACTCGCCTTCGAGGGGATCCCGGTCGTCGTCACCTACCACCCCGCGGCACTGCTGCGCGACCCCTCGCTGAAGGCCGACACCTGGGAGGACGTGAAGCGGGTCAACCGCCTGCTGGGAAGGCCCGAGCGGCCGGCACCGGTCCAGCAGGGTTGAGCGCGCAACGGTCCGCTGCAAGGGCCGAAACCGCCGCAACATCCTGCCGCGCGAATCCTTGACCGCCCCCCGTGGCGTCGCTACCGTCCGGCCTCCCCCAGCCTGGTCACCGCCAGGCAGACGGCGGTCGTTCCGGATGACCGTTGTCAGGCGGGGGAATCGCCACGTTCTCTCGCTCCCTGTCTCGTGACGACTCCTCCGCCGAAGCTCGCCCATCCCTCTGTTTGCCTTCCTGCAGGCACCCCAGCATGAACATGGTCAAGACCCTGCGCTTGCGCAGCCTTTGCGTCTCCTCTCTGGTCGCATTCGCTGCTTGCTCCGGCACCTCTTCGAACTCCGCGAACGGTCTCTCGACGGACTACCCGATCGCGGACACCCCGGCGCCTGTCGCCGCGGAAACCGTGGCTCCGGCTGCGAGCACGGCCACCGCACAGGATCCTCAGGATCCCGCCAAGGCGGACCGCGCGGGCCTGGTGGCCCAGGCGCTGACCAATGCGCGCCGCTCGATGGAGCTGCGCCTGTTCGAGGACGCGCGCAACGAGGCCGCGTTCGCACTCGAACTCGACGAGACCAACGCCGAAGCACGTGACATCCTGCGCCGCGCCAACGAGGTGCTGGGCGACTCGGTGAGCACCGTCGGCAACAAGTTCCAGGACATCGTGCTGCGCGAGCGCATCGCCGCCGAGCGCGAGCGCACGGTGGTGAACCAGGAACTGGAACTGGGCAAGGCCCACATGGACCAGGGCCAGTTCGGCCGCGCCATCGAGCGCTTCGAACGCGCCCTCGCCATCGTCAACTACTCGCAGCACTTCAAGCCCAACGACGCCCTGCGCCTCAAGGCCGAGGCGATGTACAAGGATGCCACGCGCGCCAAGACCCTGGCCGACGTGGAGAACGAGCAGCGCGCCAAGTCGGCCTCGGAAGCCGAACTGAAGCGCATGGACGAGGAGCAGAACGTCGCGCGTGAGCTGCGCGTCGCCCGCCTCCTCGAGGACGCGAACGTCAAGTTCCAGAACGGCGCCTACGCAGACGCCGTCGAGCGCGTCGACCAGGCGCTGCTGCTGGACCCCACCAACCCCACCGGCCTCGCCCTGCGCGACCTCGCCGACCGCGCCCGCAGCACGACGGCCATCGAGCAGCACCGCGAGCGCTTCCGCCAGGAGTGGAACAAGACGTTCCTCGACCTGCAGCAGAGCGACGTGCCCCAGACCGAGGTCGTGAAGTTCGACCCGACCCGCTGGGCCGAGGTGTCGCAGCGCAAGCCCAACACCTACACCCCGTCCGAGGATCTGGAGAGCCCGGAACACCGCGCCATCCAGAAGAAGCTCGACGAGGCGGTGCTGGAGCACAACTTCGCCAGCGCCGATGTGGACGCCTGGTCCACCTACTACGCCACGGTGACCGGCGTGACGTTCTTCGTCACCCCCGAGGTCAAGTCGGGCATGGACAGCGCCAACACGACGCTGACCGACTTCAAGCTGCCGCGCATGTCGGTGACCAACGCCCTGAAGGTCATCCAGACCCAGACCGGTGTCGCCTACAAGATCCGCGACGGCATCGTGCACCTCGTGTCGCCCGAGAACGCCGTGGGCGCGATGTACCTCAAGCCCTACCAGGTCAGCGACCTGGTGCAGGGTGTCCGCGGCCGCCCCGGTCCCGATCTCAAGCTCACCCCCCCCGGTTCCGACGAGGGGTTGTTCGGTGGCGAGGAAGAGGATCCGGCTCCGTCGGTCGTCGATGACGGCCGCCTGCGCGAGCTGATCCAGAACACGGTGGCCGCCGGCAAGTGGGACGGCCAGCCCTTCACGATCAACTACCAGGCCGGCGTCCTGTTCGTGAACGCAGACACCGACACCCACGAGAAGGTGTCCAAGCTGCTCAAGGACCTGCGCCGCCACGTGGGCATCCAGATCGACGTCGAGTCGCGCTTCCTGCGCGTCGAGGACAGCTTCCTCGAGGACGTCGGCGTGGACCTCCGCGGCCTCGGCAACCAGGCTGCCAACGGCGTCCCCGGCCGCGGCCTCGAGACCCGCCCGAATGCCGGCTTCGACGACTTCGGTCAGGGCCAGCTGCTGAACCCGGCCGATCCGGGCTCCATTGGCACCGGCACCGAGCCGGGCTTCTTCTTCGACGACGGCGGCGACGGCGACTACATGGGTCGCGTCGAGAACCTGTACGACCAGACGCTCGGCAGCCGCTACGGCGGTCCGGACAACCAGGGCGGCCTGTCGATGCAGTACACCTTCCTCAACGACGCCGAGCTGGAGATCATCCTGCGCGCCGTCCAGAAGGAAGAGCGCGGCGAGGAGATCGATGCCCCGCGCCTGCTGATCTACAACAACACGCGCGCCTCGATGAGCGTGCTGCGCCAGATCTCCTACATCCAGGACTTCGAGGTGGAGATCGCCCAGGCCGCCGCCGTGGCGAACCCGCGCGTCGGCCAGGTCAGCGACGGTGTCGCGCTGGACGTGCGCCCGGTCGTCGACTCGGACCTGCGCTTCATCACGATGGAACTGCGCCCGACCCTGATGTCGCTGCAGCTCCCCATCCCCACCTTCACCACGACGCTGGGCGTGGGCCAGCCGATTTCGATCCAGCTGCCCAAGGTCACCCTGCAGCGCGTCCGCACCACGGTCACCATGCCCGACGGCGGCACGATGATGCTCGGCGGCATGAAGATCATGGAGCGCGAGTCCATGGAGTCGGGTGTGCCGATCCTGAGCGACATCCCGCTGGTGTCGTTCTTCTTCAGCCGCAAGGGCTCCTCGGTCCTCAACCGCAAGGTGCTGATCCTCATCAGCGCCAAGATCATCCTGATGGATGAGCACGAGCCCGAGGCGATGGCCCTGCCCGACGGCACGATCCTCACCTCGAAGTGAACGCAGGCCTCGCGGGAACGCGAGGGCCACGACACCGGGAGCCGGCTGTGCACGACGCAGCCGGCTCCCGGTGTTTTTGGGGCAACGAGCCGCCTCCCCCACGGTTTGGCGCACGGCAGGTCCGCGCGAGAGCCCATGGTGCCGGGCTGGAATGGGAGAACCGCAGCGGCTAGTTTCCGTTCCCTGCAGGTGCCGGGCCTCGCCCCTCTCCCCGGCACCTCGCACTGCGCCCACCAAGCGCAGCCATGCACCTTCCCTGTCCCGAGAGTCGTAGCACCCCCGGAGTCTGCCCGTGACCGGTCGCCGATCGAACCTGAGCCGTTTCCCCGCCCTGATCGCCCTCCTCGCCTGCTCCGCCCTCGCGCCATCGGCGTGGGCCCAGGGCAAGCTCGATCGCGAGCTCGAGTTCGTGCGCGGGCTGGCGCGCGAGCTGCGCTTCATCAGCCTCGCGCAGGGTGAACTGCAGCGCCTGGAGCAGACCTACAAGAGCGGCAGCGACCTCGACGCCATCGCCAGCCTCGCCGTGGAGGTCTCCCTCTCCGGCGCCCAGTCGCGCTCGGACCGCAACGACCAGCGCAGGCTCTACAAGGAGGCCATCGAACTCTCCAAGGCGCTGCTGGAGCGCAGCACCGACCCCAAGGTGCAGTTCGAGGCGCGCGCGACGCTGTCCAACGCCTCGTCGGAGTTCGGCCGCTTCCTCATCGAGGAACTCGAGGTCGCACGCGCCGAGTCGCCGGACAAGGTGAAGGAACTGGAGGAGGAGGCAGCCTCCGTCTTCCGCACCGGCATCGAGGCGTGTGAGAAGCTGATGCAGGCCATCGAGGGCGATCGCCGCAAGTCGCCGGAGAAGAACCTGGAATACGGCCTCGCATGGCTGCGCAAGTGCGTGCTCATGCGCGAACAGGGCCGCGCCGTGAAGTCCGAGGCCGGCTACCTGACCGACCGGGCGCGCACCGACCTCGAGGAACTCGTGCTGGACTACGGCGAGGAGACGGCGCTGGGTGTGCGCGGTCTCTTCGAGATCGCCATGTGCAACGAGGTGAGCGGCGCCACGCGCGATGCCATCGAGAGCTACACCTCCACCATCACGCAGATCGAGACCTCCCTCGACCAGGCCGCGGACCTCGGCTTCAACGCCGACACCGAGGCGTTCTTCTTCGACATGCTGCAGGAGGTGTACTCCCATGCAGCGGAGATCCTGTTCCGCGAGGGCGATGTCGAGGGCGCCAAGACGACCTTCGAGTCGTTCCGCAAGAACATGGAGAAGTTCGGCGAGAAGGGGGCGGACATCCTCGATGTCGCAGATCCCCGCTATGGCCACCTCACGCTGCTGAGCGAGTGCCAGTTCATGGCCGAGAGCGGTGACCCCGCCAAGGTGCAGGCCGCCCTCGAACTCGCGCGCAAGATCAACGACCGTCACCCAGCCGACTACGTGGGCGTGCGCGCCAAGGCCGTGATCCGCGACATCCTCTCCGCGCAGACGCGCCTCGTTTCGGGCGCCCTGCTGTACGAGGTGGCGAAGGGCGAACAGCAGAACAAGAACTTCGAGGCGGCGATCATCGGCTTCCGCAAGGCGCTTGCCGCCATGACGCCCGAGGAGCAGAAGCAGTTCGGGCTCGACAGCTACGACATGATGGCCAAGGCCTACTTCCAGACCGAGCGGTACCTCGAGGCCGTGCTCGCGTTCAAGGAAGGCCTGGTCCGGTTCGGCACCGAGGCCGCGAACGCGGAAACCGTCGCCGACAACCTCGATCGCGCGATGGGCACGCTGACGCAGGTGACCAAGAACGATCCTTCGTTCGACGCCCTGCGCAACGAAATCGTCGAGACCGTCGGCAAGTACGGCGGCGCAGCCAGCGGCAACAAGCTGCGCTGGAAGATCGCCGGCCAGCGCATGCAGGAGCGCAAGTACGCCGAGGCAGCAGCCGAGTTCGCCCAGGTCACCAGTGAGTTCCTCAACCACGAACTGGCCATGGTGCGCCAGGCCACGGCGCTGCAACTCGCCGGCGACTACGCGGGCGCCAAGAAGGCGCTGGATGCCTACCGCGCATGGCTCGAGACCAAGGAGGCGGTGCTGGAGCCGCGTCGCACCGACAAGGCCACCGTGCGCAAGCTCGCCATGGCCGAAGCCGCCTTCCGCGATGCCGCCATCGGTTACGACGAGGCCGTCGGCGCCGAGAAGACGGGGCTGAAGAAGGACCTCACGAAGTACCCCGCGGCGATCGAGAAGCTGCGCGCCTTCGTGACCAACCACCAGGGCGACGGCGACCAGCTGCTCGCCTACGCGCTCGACAACCTCGGCCGACTGCACGCCGAGCTGGGTGAACTGGACAAGGCGGAGAACGCCTACCTCCAGCTGCGCGAGAAGGATGCCGCCGGCACCCTGTCGCCCCGCCTCGCGACGGTCGTGTTCGACGCCTACCTCAACAAGGTGAAGAGCCTCGAGCAGGAACAGGCGAAGGCAATCGCCGACGGCAAGACGAGCCAGGAGCTGGCGCCACTCAACGACGAGCTCCGCTCGACGCGCCAGCGCCTCGTGGCCCTCGGCCAGGAGTACATCAAGGCATCGGCGAAGCCGCAGGTCGGCATCATGGTCGTCACCATGCAGCAGTACGAACTGCTGGCCGACTGGGCCAAGGTCGGCGAGGTGAGCCAGCGCATCATCGACCTGTTCGGCGCCGAGACCGAGAAGAAGACCAAGGACCTGGTCGACCTCGCCGTCCGCCCGAAGATCGGCGAGGCGATGCTGCGCCAGAAGCAGTTCCAGCAGGCCTACGACATGCTGGTCGCTGCCGAGGCGGCGAACCCGAACCAGTGGGAACTGAAGCGCCTCATCAGCCTCGCCCTCGGCGGCTGGCTCGAGTTCGACAGCACGGGTCGACCGGTCAAGGTGCCCGGCCTCGGCAAGCCCAAGGAGGCGTACGACAAGTTCTTCGGTGAGTACAAGACGTGGGCCCTGCGCCCCGGCATCGCCCAGTACTCCATCGAGTGGTACACGTTCCAGTGGGAGGCCTACTGGTTCGCGCTGCAGGCCGCCCCGGACAACTCCACGTACAAGGGCTACGCGCAGAGCCTCTACCGCATTGCGCGCGCCACGGATGACTTCGAGACCCTCAAGTCGCTCGGCGCGAAGGGGCTGGACCTCTTCGACCGCTTCAAGCTGAACCCGGTGCAGTGATCGCACCGCGCATCCCCTCCAGCACCCCTCGCAACCCAGAACACTCCCCCACGATCATGCGCACCCCCTCCGCGATCCTGCTTGCCGCCCTGCTGGCCCTTCCGGCTGCGGCCCAGAAGGTCAACGACAGCCTGGTGAAGTCCGACGGCTCGCGCCTCCGCGGCGTCGAGGTCACCGCCCTGACGCTCAAGGGCGCCACCGTCACCAAGGGCAAGGAGACCCAGGAACTCCCCTACCACATGCTCACCGAGGTGGAGTGGAGCTCGCCGCCCGACGCGTTCGTGAGCGCCATGAGCGCCATGGACCGCGGCGACTTCGCCAATGCGGCCCAGCTGTTCGGCGAGGCCATGGGCAAGACCGAGCGCGCCGTCCTCAAGGCCGAAGCCCGCTTCCTGCAGTGCAAGGCGGCGGTCGCAGCAGCCGGGGGCGATGCCGCGTCCGCGGGCTCTGCAGCCGATGCGCTCGCAGCACTTCTCACCGAGATGCCGGACCACTGGCGCACGCCGGAGGCCCTGTTGCTCCTCGGCCGTGCACGCCGCGTGGCCGGCAAGGGCGCCGAAGCCGAGCAGTCCCTCAAGGACCTCGACGACCGCTCCGTGCGGGAGGGCTGGGGGCAGGTCTGGAGCGCCCGCGCCAAGCTGGAACTCGCGCTCACCCTGTTGGACCAGAACCGCGCCGATGATGCCCGCAGCGCCTTCCAGGCCGCAGGGTCCACTGCCGACAGCGCGCTGGCCAACCCCGGGCCCGACGAGAACGAGATCAAGGCCATCCGCACGAACGCGCGCGTGGGCGAGGGCGAGACCTACGTGACCGCCAAGGACTTCCCGCGCGCCATCGAGTTCTTCCGCAGCCTCGCCAGCGGCAACGCCGGCCCCGACCTGGTGGCCGCCGCCAAGGCCGGCGAGGGTCAGGCGCTGTTCCTCCAGGCCGGCGACGCCAACCCTGCCCAGCTGCGGCAGGCCCAGATGGCGCTGGCCCAGGCGAGCCTCCTCGATGCCGGCTCGGGCGAGTCGGCGGCCAAGGCCAACTACTACCTCGGCCTGTGCATGCTCGGCCTCGGCATGGAGAAGGAAGGCGACACCTTCAAGGCGCGCGCGCGCAACTACTTCCAGATCGTCGCCAAGTCCTATCCCAGCACGCGTTGGGCGAATCTCGCCCGCGCCGAGTTGGCCAAGTGATGCGCACCCGCCGCACCGCAGAGGTCCTGCATTGCGGCGCCCTCGCCCCCTCCCTCTGGCCCCAGCAGAATCCCCACGGGGGGCTTTCTCGGCGGGCTCCGTTCCTTCACACTTCCCGTCCCCCTGGTTCTCCCGCACGGCGTGGCCGCCGTGCTCCTACCCAGCCCTAGACTCCATGATCCTCAAGCAACTGACCCTCGGCCGCGGACTCGCGGTCGTCGCTTCTCTCGCCCTCTCGACGGTGGTCTTCGCACAGGACGCTCCTGCAGCGGCTCCCGCGGAGGAGGCCTCCGGCAGCGTGCTCGGCGACATGCTCGCCAACGCAGGCTTCATCGGCTACGTGATCATCCTGATGTCGGTGGTCTCGCTCGCGCTCATCATCGAGAACTTCATGAGCATCAAGCGCGAGAAGCTCGCCCCGCCGGAGCTGGTCGACGAGCTGAATGCCCTGTTCGAGGAGCAGAACTACCAGCAGGCGATCGAACTGTGCGACCAGGAGAAGAACTACCTGACGCGCGTCGTCGGTGCCGGCCTCGCCAAGATGGGCCACCACTTCGACACGATCCAGACCGGCGTGCGCGAGATGGAGACGGAGGAGTCCGTCAAGCTGTTCCAGAAGGTCGGCTGGCTGTCGCTGCTCTCTGCCATCGCCCCGATGATGGGACTGTTCGGCACGGTGACCGGCATGTTCGTGACGTTCGGTGAGATCGCCGCCGCCGGTGGCTCGGTGTCTCCTGCACAGCTCGCAGGCGGCATCAAGCTGGCGCTCGTGACGACGATTCTCGGCCTCACGGTTGCGATCCCCGTCGGTCTGTTCTTCTTCGTGCTGAAGAACCGCGTCGTGCGCATCACCACCGAGGTGAACGCGCTCGCCGAGGACTTCTTCGAGCGCTTCCGCGCCAAGTCCTGAGCCACCTCGGGGACCGGACCGCGACCTTCTGGAAGGAGCCCTCGGGCTCCTTCCGGGTGAACGACCGAACCCGAGTGACCCACCCACCGTTCTCCGTGCGGAGCCCGCGATGAGCCAAGCCCTCAAAGACGCCCAGCAGAACGTCGAAATGGACATGACGCCCATGATCGACTGCGTGTTCCTGCTGATGATCTTCTTCGTGCTCGTGATCGACCTGAGCCAGCAGAGCCTCGAGGACTTGATCCTCCCCGAGGCGAAGTACCAGCAGCCGGACGACAAGCCGCCGGACGTGCGCCCGATCATCAACGTCCTGCAGAACGGCATGATCGTCTACAAGGGCAAGGTCTGGTACAGCCCAGCCGAGCACGGGACGAACTACGCGCCGATCATGGACCTGCTCCAGTACTTCAAGCAGTCCATCAAACTCGACATCGAGACCAAGCAGATCGGGGCCACCACCGTCGGTCTCGTGAACGATCCCGTGCTCATCCGCGCCGACAAGTGGACGGAGTGGCACTACGTGGGCGAAGTCATGAAGCAGTGCAGCCAGCCCAAGGCCGCCTTCTGGAAGCTCGAGCTCGCCATGTCCGAGAAGGACAAGGAACTCAAGCCGAAGCCCTCCGGCAACTGAGACCCCTGAGCCAGACCCCCACGAACCCGTGAGCCTAGGAATCCCCCGATGAGCACCCCGTTGGACATGGCCCAGGAGGAATACAAGATGGACATGACGCCGATGATCGACGTCGTGTTCCTCCTGATCATTTTCTTCCTCTGCATCGACTTCAAGATCCTCGAAGCCAAGCTCCCCGCTTACCTGCCCAAGGACAAGGGCAGCCAGAGCTTCAAGGTCGAGCCCCAGGAGCAACTGAGCGTGCTGATCCTGCCCACCGCCGAGGGCGTGAAGTCCCCGCGTGTGGCGAACAGGACCGGCATCAACCCGGAGACAGGCCGCCCCTACCCCATGAAGATCACCGGCCACAAGTTCAAGTGGCAGGTGGGGCCGCGTGAGATCACCGACCTCGATCGCCTGAAGGCGGAACTCACCAAGATCGCCAACGACAAGAGCACGTGGCAGAAGGACAAGGACACCGGCGTCCTCCGTCCCATGGACGTGGTGATCGAGCCGCACCCGGGCAGCTACTACGACGACGTGGCGAAGACCGTCGACGCCGTGAAGGCTGCTGGCTTCGAGAACATCAACTTCGGCGGCGGCCTCGGCGCCATGCCAAAGAAGTGACCTGGACCGGACCGGCGCATCGGGCCTCGGCCTGATGCCAGACGATGCGGCCCCGCAGGTGCAACCTGCGGGGCCGCTTGCATTCCGGGGCCGCATGCGATTCGGGGCCGCTTGCGATTCGGGCCAGTGCGCACGCGTCTGCCCGGGCCCGCGAACTCCCCGCGCAGCACCAGGAGTTGGTCCCCCGCAGGGCCGTGCGCATCCGTGCGGGCATGACCGCGGACCGGCCCCTCGAGCACCCCGGCGCAAGGGATGCGGAACCCGTCGCGAAGGCGGGTTGGAAGCTCGCTCCAAGGGGCCGGAATCCCGGTGATTCCGTGCAGATACCCTCTGGAACAGGGGGTGCGCGATCGGTAGGTTTCCTGCCTTACCCCCGGGGTGCATGCGGGCAACTTCGCCCACGCGCATCCCGAGTCCCCTCTCCCGCCCGGTCGCTGTCGCCCGTCCCATGCCCGTCGCACCCCCGCCGGCATCCCTGCAAGTGGCATCAGCGCATCGAGTTGGAGTGAGTCCTCAACGCGCGGAATCCTCGCAACTCCGCAGTCCCAGAGCGTGACACGATGGCCCTCGATCATTCGCGTCTTCTCGCTGCCTCTCTGACCGTCGCCCTCTTCGGCGGTGTCTCCTGCTCCACCACCAACTCGGACCCGGCAACCGAGCCGAATCCGAGTTCCGGTACGGCCCCGAATGCGGGCATGCCCGCGACGACTCCTGCTGCGGCGGTAGCCGCGCAGGATCCCCAGGGCCTCGAAGCCGCCCGCCGCAAGGCCCTCGTCGAGAAGTACCTCGAGGTCGGCCAGCGCCTGCGCGCCGAAGGCAAGCTCGATGCCGCGATGATGGAGCTGCTCCGCGCCAAGGAACTCGACGAGAACAACGAGCAGGTCCGCAACCTGATCGCTGCCGTGAGCGCGGAGCAGGGCAACCCGGTTGGCACCGCGCTGAGCTTCCACGACGAGCAGGAGCGCCTCGCGCAGATCCAGGCCGATCGCCGGCGCAGCGCCGTGAACGAGAAGCTGCAGGTCGCACGCGACCAGATGGCCAGCAAGAACTACGCGGGCGCCGTCGACAGCCTGCGCCTTGCCAACCTCGACATCGAGGTCGCCACGGAACAGGACTGGGGCAGCCTTCCGGCGCAGGTCGCGAGCCTGAAGACCGAGGCCGAGAAGAAGCTCGACGAGCAGATGCGCTCGAAGCAGGAAGAACTCAGCCAGCAGCTCGCCACCAAGCTGCGCGAGGAGTTCGAGGCCAACCAGAGCCGCCGTCGCGCGCAGGTCGATGCGCTGCTGCAGCAGGGCCAGCTCGCCTTCGCGAACCGCCGCTTCACCTTCGCCCGCGAGCTCTCCTCGAAGGCGCTGGAACTGGAGCCCAACAACGCCGTCGCCATCGAGCTCCAGGAAGCCTCGATCAAGGCCTCGCGCGACGACATGGCCGACTCGTACTACAACGAGAAGGCACGTGAGATCCGCAAGATGCTCGAGGCCATGGAGGAACTGAAGGTTCCCCAGACCGACGTGCTGCGCATGGATCCCGAGACCTGGGCCAAGGCCGTCCGCCGCAAGGACACCAACGTCGGCCCCGAGACGATCAACCCCGAGGACAAGGCGCTGTTCGAGCGCGTGCGCACCGAGATGGTTGGCCGCCTCACCCTCACCGAGGAGAACGGCGACTACATCGAGGTCAAGAACAACCTCTCCCGCATCACGGGCGTCCCCATCATCATCACGCCGGAAGCGCGCGAGGTGATCGGCTCGGAGAGCCTCAAGGTGGTGATCGAGCTGGTCAACCCGATCTCGCTCGAGAACTTCCTCAACCACATGGTGAAGCGCTCCACCAACCTGGCGTGGACCGTGCGCCATGGCGCAGTGGTGATCGGCAACAAGTCGCAGGCCTCGGGCGCCCTCGAGTCGAACACCTACGACGTGCGCGACCTGGTGTTCAAGCGCACGCAGTTCCTGCCGCCGCGCATCCGCGACATCCCCAGCGACACCGACTCGGGTGACACCCCGCGCACCGGTGGCGAGGGCGAGGACAAGGTCGCGTTCGTCGAACTCGACCAGCTCGTGTCGAACATCAAGGAAGCCACCGACCTGAAGTACTGGGAAGGTGAAGGCGTCGACCTGAAGCCCGAGGACCAGGGCTACCTGGTCATCACCTGCAGCCGCGAGATGCACCAGCGCATCCGCACCGTGATGGAGGACATGCGCCGCTTCGCCACCTCGGTGGTGACCATCGACGCCAAGTTCCTGACGGTGTCGCGCAACTTCCTCCAGGAGGTTGGCGTGGACTTCCGCGGCCTCGGCGGTGCAGGCAACAAGGGCGACGTCGCCACGCTCGACGACGTGACCAACGGCCTGATCAACAACTCGTCGCGCGGCCTCGACAACAACGGCACGGCTGACCCGGCCGCGAACCCGGTCTCCGGCGCGTTCTACAACGACGGCGGCGACGGCGACGTGCGCGCCCGCACCGAGAACGTGTTCACCGACCCGGTGAACAGCGCCCTCAGCTCGAACGGCGGCCTGACCTTTGGCCTCACCTACCTGGACGACCTCCAGATCGCCGCGATCCTGCGCGCGGTCCAGAAGTCCTCCAACGCCGAGTTGGTCAACAGCCAGCTCCTCTCGGTGATGGACCAGGAGCGCGGCCACGTCGCGATCATCAACCAGACGTCCTTCGTCCGTGACTTCGACGTGGAAGTCGCCCAGGCGTCGTTCATCGCCGACCCGAAGGTCGACGTGATCCAGGACGGCCTCGTGCTGGACGTCCGCCCGGTGATCCAGCAGGACCGCAAGTACATCATCCTGGACCTGCAGCCCACCGTGGCCGAGCTGGTCCAGCCGATCCCGACGTTCACCACGTCGCTCGGTGCCTCGACCCTGCCTGTCACCATGCAGCTGCCCACGCTGACGGTCACCAGCTTCGCCACCACGGCGAAGGTGCCGGACGGCGGCAGCGTGCTGCTCGGCGGCCTGCGCCAGATGCTTCAGGTCGACCGCAAGAGCTCGGTCCCGCTCCTCGCCGACCTGCCCCTCATCTCCTTCCTGTTCAAGCTGGAAGGCAGCGTCGACGAGTCGAGCAGCCTGATGGTCATGGTCCGCGCCTGGATCACCGACCTGCACGACTTCGCCCAGGGCAAGTGACGGGGCGCGGCTTCCGCCGCCCCCACGCGCGACGCGGGCCGTCAGGGTCTCCCTGACGGCCCGCGTTGTTTCCGGCCCCCATTGCCC
>JBEATZ010000037.1:0-6160 GCA_041161695.1 Planctomycetota bacterium
CGCCAACGGTGCGGATCAGTTCCTTCGCGCTCGCAACCGCGAGCGGACCGGAGCTCAGCAGTTCGCCGATGGCCTTCTGCACGACGGCATCCAGTTCGGCCTCGGGCACGGCACGGTGGACGAGGCCGATGCGCTGCGCCTCGCGGCCGTCGAACCGCTCGGCGGTGAGGAACAGCGTGCGCGCACGGCCCACGCCGATCTTCTGGATGACGAAGGGCGAGATCACGGCAGGGACGATGCCGAGCTTGGCCTCGGTGAGGCCGAACATGCAGTCTTCCGAGCAGAAGGCCATGTCGACTGCGGCCGTGAGGCCGGTGCCGCCGCCGAGCGCGTGACCGTGCATGCGGCCCACCACCGGCTTCCGGCAGCGCGCGATCGACAGGAACATGCGCGCCATCCGCTCGGCGCCGTGCTGGTTGTCCTCCGGCGACAGTGCGGCCTGCTCCTGCATCCAGGAGAGGTCGGCGCCGGCGCTGAAGCTCTTGCCGTTGCCCTTCAGCAGCACGATGCGCACCGAGGCGTCCATGTCCGCCTCGCGGAACGCGAGCTGGAGCTCGTCCACGACCTTGCCGTTGAAGGCATTCCTGACGTCGGGCCGGTTGAGGCGAACCTCCAGCACGGGGCCGGAACGAACCAACTCGAGGGTCTCGTAGCCGCTCATGCTCACAGGCTCGCGCATGGCGCGCACGGAGTCCAGTGCGTGCGTGCCTGCTCCCGGACAGCGCGCCATGATCTCGACCCGCATGTCCCTGGACCCGAGGATGCGCATCCTGCTGACCGGCCTGCTCTTCGCCACGGGCGGGGCAGCCATCAAGGCATGCAGCCTGCCGGGGCCGCAGATCTCCGCCATGCGCGCCGTGGTCGCCGCGCTCACGCTGTTCCTCCTGCTCCCGGAGGCGCGCCGGCTCCCCTCGTGGCGCGTGCTGCTGGTGCTGCCTGCCTACTTCGGTTCGACATTCCTCTTCGTCGTCGCCAACAAGCTCACCACGGCCGCCAACGCCATCTTCCTGCAGGCCACGGCCCCGCTCTGGGTGGCGCTGCTGGGCCCCCTGCTGCTCGGCGAGAAGCCGAAGCGCAGCGAGTGGTTCGCCCTCGGCTGCATTGCCGCGGGCATGGGGCTGTTCTTCCTCGCCGAGGAGGATGCGAGCGCCATCGCCATTGCGCCGCTGCTCGGCAACGTCCTTGCCGTGGTCTCCGGCGTGAGCTTCGGCCTGCTGCTGATCGGCTTCCGGTGGCTCGGCAAGCGCGGCGAGGGCGAACAAGGGGCCGTGGTCGCCTGGGGCAACCTGTTCACCGCGTGCTGCGGGAGCCTCGTGATGGTCGCCCTCGACATGCCGTTCGGAGTGCCCAGCCCCACGGACTGGACGATCCTCGTGGCCCTGGGCTCGGTGCAGGTGGGCTGCTCCTATGCCCTGCTCGTGCGCTCCATGCCGCTGGTGCCGGCCGTGCAGGCCTCCCTGCTGCTCATGATCGAGCCGGCGCTCAACCCGCTGTTCGCCTACCTCGCGCACGGTGAGCGACCCCATCCCATGGCCATCGCCGGAGGTGCACTCATCGTGGGTGCGGTGACCGTCTCGACGTTGCTCGCGCGAAAGCGCAACTGACCGCGCGGGACGGGCTTGGCTTTGCCGTGCAGGCGGTTTCTGCTTCTCCCCGATGGCCGCTGACCCGCAGACCCGCAGTCGCATGCCGTGGCCGGCGATCCTCGCCCTGCTCGCACTGCCGCTGCTGCTGTTCGCGGACTCCTTCGGCAGGGGCCGTCACTTCCTGCCCTTCGACCTCGCCGAGTTCCCGCCGCTCTCGACCACGCTGCCTGCCGAGCAGCTGGCGGCGATCCAGCAGGGCGCCAACTACGACGCCACGGAGCCGCTGGTCTGGTTCCTGCCCGAACTGGAGCTCACGCGCCAGGCGCTGGCGCGCGACCAGTACCCGCACTGGAACCCCCTCGTGCGCGGCGGTGCGCCGCTGACGGCACACGGCCACATCGGCCACTTCAACCCGCTGCACTGGCCGGCGTTCTTCTTCGCCGATCCCGTCGACGGCCTGCTGTACCTCAGCTGCGCCATGGTCGCGCTCGCGGGCCTGCTCATGTTCGGCCTGCTGCGCGAACTCGGCCTGGGCGTGCCGGCAGCGCTCGCAGGCGCCGTCGCCTTCGCGTGGTCGGGCACGATGAGCGCCAACGGCCACTGGTACCAGCGCATGGAACCCATCGCGCTGCTGCCGGGCATGCTCTGGGCGATGGTGGCGATGGCGCAGCGCACCGAGCGTGCCGTGCCTGCCATCGGCCTGGCCCTCGCGCTGTGGGCGTGCTGGACCGCGGGCTTTCCGCCATTCGCCATCCCCGTCACGCTGCTCGCAGCGCTGGCTGGCGCGCTGCTCGTGATGCAGGCCCTCGGCCGCGACGGCATGCGCAGCGCGCGCCCGCTGTTCCTGTGGATGGCTGCAGGTGGCGTTCTTGGCATGCTGCTCGCGGCTCCGCAGGTCGTGCAGCAGCTGTCCTTCTACCCGGAGAGCAACCGCACACCCGACCCGGGTGATGCGGCGCTCAGCGCCGCCACCTTCGACCCCATGGGCCTCCTCGGGTTCCTGATGCCCACGGTCTTCGGCCATCCCGGCGACCGCATGCTGCCGCCGGGGCCGTCCTCGCCGCTCACGTGGCTGCTGGGCTCGCGCCTCGACTGGACCACCGGCCTGCTGGCGAAGCCCAACTACAACTTCACCGAGTACGCGGTGTTCCCCGGTGCTGCTGCATTGCTGCTCGCATGCACGGGACTGTTCGCGCGCGGGGCGAAGTGGCGCTGGCTCGCTTTCCTCGTCTTCGTGCTGCTCGTGCTGCTGGCCGTCGCACCGCCGTGGATGCGCTGGTTCCACGCCTTCGGCCTCGTGCGGCCCGTGCCGCCCATGCGCTACGCGGCGCTCGGTTGCGTGCCCCTGGCGATGCTCGCTGCACACGGGTTCCACGTGCTGTGGCAGCAACTCGCCACGAAGGCGGCGCGCACCGCTGCCGGCTTCGGCGCGGGCCTCGGCCTGCTGCTGCTGAGCGCATTGCTGGTCGTGCCGGCCGAGCCGCCGCAGCCCGACCCCTGGCCCCAGCAGATCGCCGACCAGTACCGGCACGTGGCGCCCGAGTTCGACGCCAAGCCCGAGGACGTCACCGCGGCCATGCTCTCACAGGCGCTGTTCCGCGCCCCGCGCGAGACCGACAACGACCGGCTCGCGCTCGCACGCAGGCAGCTGCGCACGAACCTGCTCACCGGCGGTGCCGGCCTGCTGCTCGCCTCGGTCCTCCTCGTGCTTGCCTCGTCGCAACTGCGCTCACCTGCCGTGCGCCGGGGCGCGCTCACGGCGCACGCGCTCCTGGGCGCAGGCCAGCTCTGGCACTTCGGCCACGGCCTCAACGAAGGCCGCGAACTGCCCGTCGCCTGGGACTCGCCCGTGCACCGCTTCCTGCGCGACCAGCGCGATGCGACCAGTGCCCAGGGCGGCTTCATGGTCGCGCGCGCGGACCGCGCCGGCGAACTCTGGCTGCTGCCGCCCGGATCGCTCGCGCGCGACGGCATCCGCGACTTCCAGTTCTACACCTTCCTCGACGGCTACAGCGGCAGGCTCGTGCGCAAGCTGTACGGCAACGCGTTCTTCCACCGCGACCACATGGTGAAGTCGCTGCCGGACGACGAGCGGCTGAAGCTGCCGCTGTGGGATGCCATGGGCCTGCGCTACCTGCTCGCGCGCCACGAGCTCGTCCACGGCGGCACGCCCGTGGGACCGCGCCTCAGCGGGCCCGGCGGCGAGTTCGTCGTGCACGAGCGCGCGAGCGCGCTGCCGCGCGCGTGGATGGTGCCGGCCGTGGCCGAGGTGGCGGGCGAGGATGCCGCCATCGACGCGATGCTGTCACCTGCGTTCCGCCCGCAGGAGGCGGTGATCCTCACGCAGGCAGAGGTCGCGCGGGTTCCTGCTGCACAGCGGCCGGCAGCGGACCCAGCCACGAGCCAGCGCACGGTGCGGTTCGTGGAGGAGGACTCGAAGCGCCTGGCCTTGCGGGTGCCGGCGGGTGCACCCGGCTGGCTGGTCGTCTCCGACACCGCCATGACGGGCTGGAGCGTCGAGGTGAACGGCAAGGCTGTGCCCATCCTGCGCGGCAACGTGTGCCAGCGCGTGGTGCCGTTGCCTGCGGAGGCCTGCGAAGTGGTGTTCCGCTACACCACGCCCGGCTTCGTGGGCGGGCTCGGTCTCGGGGCCCTCGGCCTCGCCGGTCTGGCGGTGCTGGCCGTCGTGGCACTGCAGCGCGCACGCGCGCGCCGCACGATGGCCACCTGAGCGAGCCGGGCCGCGCTCAGCGCCCGACTTCGAGGCTCGGCTGGTCGGCGCGCACCGCCTCGTGCACGCCCGGGTCCCAGGGGAACCGGCCCTGCTTGTCGGGCCAGAACACCTGCAGCATCGGGAAGTCGGCTGAGCCGTGGAACGCGACGGCGCGCTCGAAGATCGCGCGGTTCGGCTGCGCAACCTCGCGCAGCGCCACCGGGTAGTGCTGCACCAGTCCCTCGTACTGCTGGCCTGCTGCGAACACGCGGCCGCCTTCGATCTCCTCGATTGCGGCATCGAACAGCGCGAGGGACTGCTCCGCGTCGAGGCCGAACACCACCAGCTCGGGGTGCCGGCCGTCGCGCGCGAGGCCGATGGTGTGCGCGCACACGACCTCCCCGGAGTCGTCGGCGAGGATCTCGACGTGGCAGCCCTCGGCTTCGACGTGGCGGCGGATGGTCTCGATGGGATCGTTCATGGAGGTCACATGCGGAAGACGGGTGCGCGCCAGTCGGGGATCGGCGCATTGAGGCTGGCGGACAAGGCGAGGGCGAGCACGCTGCGCGTGTCGCGCGGGTCGATCACGCCGTCGTCCCACAGGCGGGCGGTGGCGTAGAGCGGGTGACCCTCGGTCTCGTACTTCTCGAGGATCGGCTTGCGGATCGCCTCGTCTTCCTGCGGCGACAGCTTCTGGCCCTTCTCCTCCAGCTGGTCCTTCTTGACCTGCGCCAGGACGCCTGCCGCCTGCTCGCCGCCCATCACGCTGATGCGCGAGTTGGGCCAGGTGAACAGGAAGCGCGGGGCATAGGCGCGGCCGCACATGCCGTAGTTGCCGGCGCCGAACGAGCCGCCGATGAGCACGGTGAACTTGGGCACGGTGGCGGTGGCCACGGCCTGCACCATCTTGGCGCCGTCGCGGGCGATGCCGCCGTTCTCGTACTTCCTGCCGACCATGAATCCGGTGATGTTCTGCAGGAACACCAGCGGCACCTTGCGCTGGCTGCAAAGCTCGACGAAGTGCGCGGCCTTCTGGGCGCTCTCGCTGAAGAGGATGCCGTTGTTGGCCACGATGCCGACGGGCATGCCATGGATGTGCGCGAAGCCGCAGACCACCGTGGTGCCGTAGCGCTGCTTGAACTCGTGGAAACGCGAACCATCGACGATGCGCGCGATCACCTCGCGGACGTCGTACGGCGTCCGGGTGTCGGGCGGCAGGATGCCGAGCAGTTCCTCCGGGTCGTACCTGGGGTCCTCGGGCGCCACGAGGGCCAGTTGCTCGGCCTTGGTGGTGTTGAGGTGCGACACGATGCGGCGGCACATGGCCAGCGCGTGTTCCTCGTCCTCGGCGAAGTGGTCGGCAACGCCGCTCAGGCGGGTGTGCACGTCCGCGCCACCGAGGTCCTCGGCGCTCACCACCTCGCCGGTGGCCGCGCGCACGAGGGGCGGCCCGCCGAGGAAGATCGTGCCGTTGCCCTTCACGATGATGCTCTCGTCGCTCATCGCGGGCACATACGCGCCGCCGGCCGTGCACGAACCGAGCACGCACGCGACCTGCGGGATGCGCGCGGCCGACATCTGCGCCTGGTTGTAGAAGATGCGGCCGAAGTGGTCGCGATCGGGGAACACGTCAGCTTGCAGCGGCAGGAACGCGCCACCCGAGTCGACGAGGTAGACGCACGGCAAGCGGTTCTCGAGCGCGATCTCCTGCGCGCGCACGTGCTTCTTGACCGTCATCGGGTAGTAGGTCCCGCCCTTCACGGTCGCGTCGTTGGCGACGAACATCACCTCGCGGCCGTGCACAAGGCCTATGCCGGTCACGACGCCGGCGCGCGCCACCACAAGCGCGGCAAGCTGCTGC
>JBEATZ010000059.1:0-5490 GCA_041161695.1 Planctomycetota bacterium
GCGGCGGGACGCCGCGCGTGATCTGGGGCGGCGTGAAGGGCGACGTGGACGTCCTCGAGCGGCTTGCCGGGCACTTCCGCGACCTGGCTGCGGACCTCGGCATCGAGGTCGAGGACCGCCGCTTCGCCGCGCACGTGACGCTCGCGCGCGTGCGCTCGCCGCGCGGCAGTGCGTTGCTCACCAATGCGCTGCAGCAGCACAAGGGCTTCGTGCTGCCGCACACGTTTCGGGTGCCGTCCGTCACGCTGTACGCGTCCGAACGGCACTTCGAGGGGCACCGTTACAAGGTGCTCGCGCGCGCCGAGTCCATGGCCTGAGCCTCAGCCGCCGAGCGCGGCACGCAGCTTCACGAGCACGGGCTCCAGGTGCGCCTTCACCTGTTCGTCCTGCAGCAGCGCATCGATCTCGGCGCGGATGCGCGCGAGGGCCTCGTCGATCTTCAGGCCCGACTGCTTCAGGGCCTCGTCGAGCCACGGACCGAGTTCCTTCACCTTTGCCATGCCCTGCTCGACCTGCACGGCGAGGATCGCGAGCTTGGCGCGGGCTGCCTCCGCCTGCGGGCCGGTCTTGATGGCCTCCAGTTCGGCATCGAGGTTCGCGAGCAGGGCCAGCGCCTCCTGCGCCGCCTTGGTCTGCGATGCGGCGTCGACCACCTGTGCGGTGACCTCCTTGGCGCGATCGACCGACTGGGCGATCTCCTCCCTGCTGCACGAGCCGAGCACCGGGAGGACCGTGGCGAGGACGATGAACAGGACTCCTAGCTTCATGGCTGCGGAGGTTTCGGTCACCAGCGCTGTCCCCGCAAGGCATCGGCCGGGATTCCGCGCGTCCGCACGACGCGGGAACTGCCGCCGTCCACGAGCACCTCGGCGGGGGCCGGGTGGCTCAGGAAGCCCGTGGGGCTGAAGGTCGTGCCGTAGGCGCCAGCGTGCAGCACGGCCACGAGGTCGCCCTCGCGCAGGGCCGGCAACGGCATGGCCTCGGCGAACTGGTCCTGGGGCGTGCAGAGCACGCCGCCCACGGTCTGAGCAGGACCGGTTCCCAGCGGCTCCGCAGCCGCCACGAGGAGCGCCGGGCGCCGCAGCACCGTGCCGATGCCGGCGGCCGCGGCACAGTGGTGCATGCCGCCGTCGACCACGGCATGGCGGATGCCGCCAGACTCCTTGGTGCGCACGACGCGCGTGAGGTAGACGCCCGCGGGTCCGCAGAGGAAGCGACCGAGTTCGACGAACCATCGCCTGCCGGGTCGGTCGTGGCGCGCCACGAGGTCGCGGATGCCCGCTGCGGCTGCATCGAGGTCGAAGCTGCCGTCGCCTGCATAGGTGGCGATGCCGAAGCCGCCGCCCAGGTCGAGTTCGTCGAGGCCGATGCCGAGTTCGCGTTCCCACGCATCGGCATGGGTGGCGAGCGTCGTGGCCTGGTGGACGAACGACTGGGCATCGAACAACTGGGTGCCGCCGTAGACGTGCAGGCCGCGCACGCGCAGCGACGGCAGTTGGTGCGCCTCGGCCAGCAGGCCCGGCACCTGGGCGATGTCGATGCCGAAGCGGCTCGATGCGCCCGCCATGCGCATGCGCGCGCCGGCGGGTCCGGTGCCTGGGTTCACGCGCAAGGCCACGTCGGCGCGGATGCCGCGGCGCGCCGCCAAGGCGGCGAGCTCGCGCAGTTCGCTCGCGCTCTCGACGTGGAACGTGCCGAGGCCCTGGTCGAGTGCCACTGCCAGCTCCTCGGTGGTCTTGCCCGGGCCGGCAAACCGCAGGCTGCGCGGGTCGAAGCCCGCGGCGCGCGCCACCTCGAGTTCACCGAGCGAGGCGATCTCGCAGCCGGCGCCTGCCTGGCGCACCACGGCCGTCACCGCCACGGACGGGTTGGCCTTGAGCGAGTACAGCGCCTCGATGCGATTGCCCATGGCCGCGCGCACGCGGTCGAGGCGGGCGCGCAGCACCGCGGCATCGAATGCATAGAGGGGCGTGCCGTGCCGCGCCGCGAGTTCTCCGGCACCGATCCCGCCCACGGCAAGGGGGCCGTGCGGGCAGCCGAGCTCGGCGAGCGCCGCGGCGACGGCTCGATCGGGTGCGCTGGGTAGGGGATCCGCCACGCCTTCGATCCTACCCGCACCGACACCGCGGTCCGCGCAGGAGTCTGCGCGACCGTCGACAAGGACCGTGCCCGCTCGGTAGCCTCCTGCCATGGAACCGCGCGCCCCTGCGCTGCCGGATGCCGTGCTCGACCAGCTCCTTGCCGAGGCACGGGCCGCGCAGCCCAACGCCCACTGCCCGGTGTCCCGCTTCCCGGTGGGAGCCGCCGTGCTCGCCAGTGACGGCAGGATCTTCCGCGGCGTCAACGTCGAGAACGCCTCCTATGGCCTCACTGTCTGCGCCGAACGCAATGCCGTCGGCGCGGCGGTGGCGGCCGGGGTACGCGCCCTGCGGGCGGTTGCCGTGGTGACCAACCTGGAGGACCCGGCGCGCCCCTGCGGCGCGTGCCGGCAGGTGCTCGCCGAGTTCGGCACCGCCATGACGGTCGTGCTGGGCGGCAGGAGTGGCAAGCGCGTGCTCACGAGCCTCGACCGGCTGCTCCCCGAGCCGTTCACCTTCCACGACCTCTCGCGATGAGCCGCGACCTCCGCATGAAGCTGCGCTGTCCTCCCGTCGACGCCGTGGCGCTGGAGACGCGCGCTGCCGAGCTCGCCACCCGATCGATCAAGAAGCAGGCCAAGGTCCAGGGCCTGAAGCTCGCCATCTCGATGATGGACCTGACCACGCTCGAGGGCATGGACACCGAGGGCAAGGTGCGCGCCCTCTGCGGCAAGGCAAGGGTGCCGATGGCCTCGCGTGCCGACGTGCCCAGCTGCGCTGCCGTGTGCGTGTACCCCGACCTCGTTGCCGTTGCCGTCGATGCCCTGCGCGGCTCCACGGTGCAGGTTGCCTCGGTGGCCACGGGCTTCCCGGCCGGTCGCACCGACCGCGCCACCAAGTTGCGCGAGACGAAGCTGGCAGTGCGAGATGGCGCCACCGAGATCGACATGGTGATCGACCGCGGCGCCTTCCTGCGCGGCGAGTTGCGCAAGGTGCACGACGAGGTCGTCGCGGTGAAGGACGCCTGCGGCCCTGCGCACCTCAAGGTGATCCTCGAGACGGGTGAGCTGCGCACCTACGACGCGATCCGCACGGCCATCGCGCTGGCGATCGACGGAGGCGCCGACTTCGTCAAGACCAGCACCGGCAAGGTGACGCCGGCCAGCACCATGCCGGTGGTGCTGCTCATGCTCGAGGCCGTGCGCGACCACTACCTCGAGACCGGCCGCATGGTGGGGGTGAAGGCCGCCGGCGGCATCCGCACCGCCAAGGACGCACTCAAGTACCTCGTGCTCGTCAACGAGACCGCCGGTGACCACTGGATGTCGCCGGCCTGGTTCCGTTTCGGCGCGAGTTCGCTCCTCAACGACGTGCTGATGCAGCTCGAGAAGGAGCGCACCGGCAGGTACCAGCGTCCCGTCGACTTCAGCACGGACTGACCATGGCAACCAGCAAGAAGCAACGCCGACCGCGGGCAGGTCGTTCCGCTGCCGCACCCGAGCTCTCGTTCGGCAGGGTCTGGGACTACGCGCCCGCGCCCGAGAGCCGCGAGGTCGTGCGCCTGCAGCAGCGCTACGGGCACTTCATCGGCGGCGCCTTCACGGCGCCCCGCTCGGGCGAGCACCTGCAGACGGTCAACCCCGCCACCGAGGAGGTGCTGGCCGAGGTCGCGCACTGCGACGCGCGCGACGTGGACCGTGCCGTGGCCGCTGCCGCGAAGGCGCACGGCCCGTGGAGCCGGCTGTCCGGCGCCCAGCGCAGCCGCTACCTGTTCCGCATCGCCCGCCTCGTGCAGGAGCGCGCGCGCGAACTGGCGGTCCTCGAGACCCTCGACAACGGCAAGCCGATCCGCGAGACGCGCGATGTGGACGTGCCGCTCGCAGCGCAGCACTTCTTCCACCACGCCGGCTGGGCCGACAAGCTCGACCTCGCGTTCCCAGGCGCGACGCCGCGTCCGCTGGGCGTCGTGGGGCAGGTGATCCCGTGGAACTTTCCGCTGCTGATGGCGGCATGGAAGCTCGCTCCGGCGCTCGCAGCAGGCAACACCGTGGTGCTCAAGCCTGCAGAGACCACGCCGCTGTCGGTGCTCGCGCTGTGCGAGATCCTGCAGCAGGCAGAACTGCCTGCCGGCGTCGTCAACGTGGTGACGGGCGACGGTGCCACTGGCGCAGCCCTGGTGCGCCACCCTGGGCTCGCCAAGGTCGCCTTCACCGGTTCGACGGCCGTGGGCAAGGACATCCAGCGCGCCGTGGCCGGCCGCAACGTCGAGCTCACGCTCGAGCTCGGCGGCAAGGCAGCGCACATCGTGTTCGAGGACGCCGCCATCGACCAGGCCGTCGAGGGCGTGGTGCGCGGCATCTTCTTCAACCAAGGGCACGTGTGCTGCGCGGGCTCGCGCCTGCTGGTGCAGGAGTCGATCCACGACGAGTTCGTGCGCAAGCTGCTGCGCCGCATCGAGCGCATCCGCGTTGGCGACCCGCTCGACAAGAACACCGACATGGGAGCCATCCACAGCGCCCAGCAGCTGCGCACC
Organism: Planctomycetota bacterium; assembly: GCA_041161695.1. Classification (GTDB taxonomy): domain Bacteria; phylum Planctomycetota; class UBA1135; order UBA1135; family UBA2386; genus JBEATZ01. Next base: position 4,612 of record JBEATZ010000059.1, read on the forward strand.
GTGCGCGAGTACGTGGCGGCAGGCGTTGCCGACGGCGCCACGATGCACCAGGCCGCCTGCGCGCTGCCGAAGAAGGGCCACTGGTTCGCGCCCACGGTGTTCACCAACGTGGCGCTGAGCCACCGCATCGCGCGCGAGGAGATCTTCGGTCCCGTGCTGGGCGTGCTCACGTTCCGCACGCCGGACGAGGCGATCGAGAAGGCCAACAACACCAGCTACGGCCTGAGCGCCGGCGTCTGGACCGACAAGGGCGCGCGCATCCTGTGGGCGGCGTCGCGCTTGCGTGCCGGCGTGGTGTGGAACAACACCTTCAACCGCTTCGACCCCGCGGCGCCGTTCGGCGGCTTCGCGGAGTCTGGCTTCGGTCGCGAGGGCGGCAGGCAGGGCCTGCGCGCCTACCTGCAGTTCGACGGCGCCCTGTCCCCCGGCTGATGGAGCACATGCGATGACCCTCCCCGTGCGCAAGACCTGGAAGCTGTTCGTGGGCGGCAAGTTCCCGCGCAGCGAGTCCGGCCGCAGCTACCAGCCTGCCTCCAACCCATCGCGCAACGTGACGCGCGCGAGCCGCAAGGACGTGCGCGATGCCGTGGCCGCGGCCCGGGCCGGCACGAAGGCCTGGATTGCCGCGACGCCGTACCTGCGCGGGCAGGTGCTGCACCGCCTCGCCGAACTGATCGAGACGCATCGCGATGCACTGCACGCCGAGCTGCGGCTCGGCGGCGTGAGCGCTGCTGCAGCGACGCGCGAGATCGACGTGGCCGTCGACCTCACCGTCTGGTACGCGGGCCTCGCCGACAAGGTGCAGTCGCTGCTCGGCAGCCAGAACCCGGTGTCGGGTCCCTTCTTCGTGTTCAGCACCGTCGAGCCCACCGGCGTCGT
>JBEATZ010000067.1:0-15332 GCA_041161695.1 Planctomycetota bacterium
CGTCTTCCTCCAGCGTCGACTGCACCACGAGTTCGGCGGCCTCCCGGCGATCGTCGCGCTCCAGCGCGCCCACGCGGCCGAGCAGCACTCCGAGGGTGGAGAGCGGCTCGGGCGCGCGTTCGCGCTCGACCGTGGGCTCGAGCCAGAGGCCCGGGTGCTCCTCCTCGACCGTGCGCAGCGCCGCTGCGAGCGTGAAGGGCAGCCGCTTCGCGAGCACGACCAGCTTGCGCACCATCGGTGCGTCGTCCGGCCGCCGCAGCCATGCCTCGCGCTGTTCGTCGAGCTCGGCGACGATGTCGCCTCGACCGACGCCCGAGTCGATCACGGCATCCAGCGACTCGAGCTGCTGCACGAAGCGCTCGAAGGACTGCGCCAGCATCGCCGCGTCGAACCCAGGCAGGCAGTCGCCGATCGTGCCCTCGGCGCCGCGATCGAGCGCCTTGGTGAGCAGGCTGGCGACGCGCCGGCGGGACTGGCCGCTGCAGCCCGCGAGCAGCGAGCTGGCGTAGAAGCGCAGGTCGCGTGCGTACTCGCGGTTGGGGGCATCTGGCCGGATGTGCTCGAGCGGCTGGGCGAGCACGAGTTCGCAGGCGGCCTGCGGACCGCGCGGGCCCGGTGCGTAGCTGAAGCGCACGTCCTGCAGCTCGGGGAAGTGCGCGGCAACGTGCATGGCCCCGTGGACCGCGGCTCCCATCGGGTGCATGCGCCGGAACTGCTCGTAGTCGACGGCAACCTGGAAGGTGGGCACGTCGCGCGCGAGCACGCGACCGAGGCGATCGGTGATGGCGCCGCGCAGGGGCGGGATGGAGCGGAACGCCCAGCGGTTCTCGAAGCTGCGCTGCTGCCACTGCTCGCGCTGCTCCACCATCACGAACCAGCAGTGCACGAGCACGGCGAGGAGCGCGAGGGCGAAGATCCCGCCGACCCACCGGATGCGCTGGGCGCTGTTCACGCGGTGTCCTCCTCGAAACCGCGCAACGGCGGCATGCGCCGCAGCACGAAGAGGAAGGGCGGCACGAGCAACGCGGCCCAGAGCACGCTGGCGCCGTGGAGTTCCGCGGACTGCGAGGGCTGGGCGAACCATGCGCCCAGCAGGCCCGAGAGCCTCGGCACGGCGATGGCCACCAGCGCCGCCATGGCCCCCTGCCACACCCAGTGCCTGCGGAACACGAGGGTGCGAAGCGGCACCATGAGTGCCGTGGGAATGCCGATCACGAGCACCTGCACGGCGAGCCCTGCATCGTCGACGAGCGCGCGGCCGAGGGCCGCACCCAGCAGCAACAGGGGCAGGCAGCCGATGCGCGCGAACCACGCGAGGAAGACGCACAGCAGCACGGTCGCGTCGAAGAGCGGCAGGCCCGTGGCCCCGATCCAGCACTGGAACAGGTACAGCTGCGGCACCAGCAGGAACCAGAGCAGCCAGCGCATCAGCGGTTGCCTCCTGCCGCCACCGCGACCGCCCCGGCGCGCACGTCGACGACCTCCGGCTCGATCACGATGTGGCCGTTCGCGGCCTCGACCACGCGCCCGAGCACGAGGCCTGCTGGGCAGTTCGGGCCGTTGCTGCCGGTGAACAGCCAGCCGCGCGCCGCGCGCGTCGTGGCACCGCCGAGGCCGATGCGCAGGCCGCCCGGCACGGTTCCCTCGACCGTTCCCTGCAGTTCGAGGACGGGCTGGCCCGCTTCCTCCGGCAGCAGCAGCAGCGACCAGGAATGGCGCGTGGCGTGGAACGCCGACACGAGACCCTGGCCGAGCGCCAGGGTGCGCACGGTGCCGATGCACACACCGCCCTGGGAGACCGCCGCGCCGTCTGCCACGCGGTCCTTCCGCGACCACGAGGCATGCAGCCTGCGCCCGTCGAGCCCCGGCAGGGACAACAACTGCACGGCAACCGGCGCCGGCGCCGCCATGGGTTCGACGGCCTCGCCCCCCTCGGGCACGGCCGCAGGCTCCTGCCGCCACACCACCACGTGGGAGATCGCACGCGGCTCGATGGCGGGCTCGACGTACACGCCGATCGTCTCGCCGCTCTCGTAGCCCCAGATGCGCGCCCGGCCGACCAGCAGGTCCGTGGGCATGCCCTGACCCCAGGGCTCCGGCACGCGCATCGAGCGCACCTCGGCGCCGCTGTCGCGGAACCGCGAGGCGCCGTAGGGATCGTCCCAGAGGCTGGTGCGGAGCGGCCAGGGATCGAGCGAGGCAGCAGCCTCCACCACGAGGTGCAGCGGCCGTGCGCCCGTGGGCGCCTGCATGCTGGCTGCCACGCGCAGCGACTCGGGATGGTGCAGCATGAGCACGCGCGCCGGCTGCGAGGCGTCCTCGTCGGCAGGTCCTGCCTGGCCAGGGCGCGCGAGGAAACCCACCAGGGCATCCGCGCTGGTGACGAAGGCCGCGCAGCCGGCGAGTTCCTCGAAGCGCCTGCCTAGGACCAGTTCGCTCGGCAGCCCGGAACCGCCGGGTCGCCTGCGCGCCACCACGGGCACCACCTCCGGCCGCAGGCCTGGATCCACGAGGTGCACGGCGCCCTGCACCAGCGTCGACTGCAGGCGCTGCTGCAACTGTTCCTGCAGGACGGCCACCTGCTCGGTGCGCAGCGCCCCTGCCTCGACCACCACGGGCTGCAGGCGCGACCAGAACCGCAGGGGCAACCCCACCGCGCCCAGCAGCACCTTCTCCGCGGGCTCGGTCACGGTCGGCAGGGCCAATGCGCAGAGCGCTGCCACCAGGGCCCCATAGAGCCCCACGGGGAACACCCGATTGCCCCAGCGCTGCTCCAACCCGCCTCCTCGAGATCCACCAGTCCGGGCCGGCGCCAGGGAGGCGACCGGTCCCGGTGCGTCCGTCGCCCGCTCAGCCGAGGTTGTCGCCGGCCTCGAGGAACTGGGAGTAGAGCTCCAGGTTCTCGAGGAAGATGCCGGTGCCTCGCGCCACGCACTCGAGCGGCCGATCGGCCACGCGGGTGTCGAGTTCGGTCTCGCGCGCGATGAGCTCGGGCAGGCCGCGCAGCATGGCGCCGCCGCCGCAGAGCGTGATGCCGGTCTGCACGAGGTCGGCTGCGAGCTCGGGCGGCGTGCGCTCGAGCACCGACTTGATCGAACTGATGACCTTGCGCACGGGCTCGGCGAGCGACTCGCGCACGTCGGCGGAGGTGATGACCGCACGGCGCGGCAGGCCCGTGAGCGAGTCGCGGCCGCGGATCTCGACCTCCATGTCGTCCTCGTCCTCGAGGGGCATGCAGTTGCCGACGGCGATCTTGAGCCGCTCGGCCGTGATCTCGCCGATCAGCAGGTTGAACTTGTTGCGGATGTAGTGCGTGATCGCGTCGTTGAAGTCGTCGCCCGCGACGCGGAGGCACTCGGCCGTCACCACGTTGGCGAGCGAGATCACCGCGACCTCGGAGGTACCGCCGCCGATGTCCACCACCATGGAGCCCTGCGGCTCGTGGACGGGCAGGCCCGCGCCGATGGCTGCGGCCGTGGGCTCGTCGACGAGGAACACGCGCCGCGCACCTGCGCGCTCGGCGGAGCCGATGACTGCGCGCTTCTCGACGGGCGTGATGCCCCACGGCACGGCGATGACCACGCGCGGCTTCACCATCCTGCGGCCGCCGCATGCCTTGTGGATGAAGTAGCGCAGCATCTTCTCCGTCACCTCGAAGTCGGCGATCACGCCGCTCTTCATGGGACGGATGGCCTGGAAGCCGGGAGGCGTGCGGCCGAGGTACTCGAGCGCTGCGTTGCCGACGGCGCCGCCATCGAGCAGCACTTCGTTGGTACCCTTGCGGACAGCGACGACGGATGGCTCATCGAGCACGATGCCGCGCTCGCGCACGAACACGAGCGTGTTTGCCGTTCCCAGATCGATCCCGAGATCGACCGAGAAGCGGCTCATGAGCCACTCAAACGGTTTGACCATGACACCCCTCCAGAGGGGTTTCCCCGAGTTGCAGGTGCGGGGTCACCTTGACCAGCAGGACATGCCGCCTTGACCGAAGGCAGCAGGACGCAACGTAGCGAGGGCCTGCAGTATGGCAACGGGGAACACACGCACTTCGCGCAGCGCGGCGCGCACGTGGGGAAGCTTGTTCACAACGCACCCTCGTGCGCCGCATCGACGCCGGGAGCAGCCGCCGCGCGCGCTGCGAGGTCGCGAGGCGCAACCGCACGCCCCGCCGCGGCGCGCGCACCGGGAGAGGCTCCGGGAAAACAAAGAACCCCGCGCAAGCGCGGGGTTCTCGTCGTTCCGCGGCCCCGAAGGGCCCGGCACATCAGGCACCGTTGCCGATCAGGCGTAGGCCTGCGAGGCGAGGTGCACCAGGACGATCGCGATCAGGGTGAGGATGCCCGTGCCGAGCACGATGCCGTCCTCGAGACCCAGACCACCGGTCTTGACTGCCTCGACTGCCTCGACGGGAGCCGCTGCCTTCTTCTTGCTGGCCATGTTCAAGCCCTCCGTGGGGGTCTCAGTTGGTCTGGGTGGAAGCGCTGTCGCCGACGTTCACGGCGCCCTTGACGATGTCGAGGGTGCAGAACGCAACCTTCTTCTCGTTGTCGGCGGCGGTGACGCGGGCCTCGCCCTTGTAGCCCTTCGCATCGTAGATGGCGAAGCGGTAGCCGACCTTGACCTCGGCGGACTCAGGGTTCTCGGTCACGCTGATGGTGACGAGCTTGTTGTTGGACACCTGGGTGACGGTGCCCTTGAAGGCCGGGACGGCCATGCTCTCGAGGAAGCCCTTGGCCTTGGCGACGTCGACCAGCAGGGTCAGCTCGCTCTTGTCCTTCGACAGGCTGGCGATGGTGGCGTCCTTGTTGGTGCCCGAGTCGGTGAGGCCAGCCACCTGCTGCTCCAGGTCCTTCTGGGCGGCGACGGCGGCGTCCTTGGCGGCGACGGCCTCGTCCTTGTCCTTCTCGGCGGAGAGGGCCTTGGCGTACGCCTCCTTCGCCTGGCTGAACGCAGCGGCCAGCTCCGACTTCATGGCGGCGGCGCTGCCGTTCAGGGCCTTCACGTCGGCCTCGATGCTGGAGAGCTGCGCGTTGAGGCGCTTGTTCTCCTCGGTGAGGCGATCGTTGTCGTTCTTCAGGTTCGCGATCTGGCGATCCTGCTGGGCCTTCTGGAAGTCACCCTGGGTGACCTTGCCGGTCAGTTCGGCGATCTGGGAGTCGGTCTCGCTCTTCAGCTTGGCGAGATCCTTGTCTTTGGCGGTGTACTTGTCCTTCCAGGTGTCCTGCTTCTGCAGGTACGTACCGGAGAAGCCGACGAAGGTGCCGGCGAGGATCAGGTTGAGGACGATGAAGACGCGGCCGAGGGGACTCATGGTGAACCGTGAACTCCTGGTTGCGGCCAGCGGGTCGCAGGCGCCTGTGCCTTTGGTGGACCGCTGTCGCGCGAGAGATGCGAAGGGACTTGGGGGTCATGCCACCCGGTGTGCATCAGGTCAGCAAGAGGGAGATTCTGCTGCCCACCGAGAGGGTGCGTAGGGCGCGGATCCTAGCCCCGCGTGGGGCAGGGTCAAGAACCGCGTCCATCGGGACTTCGAGAGATTTCGGGGTGCGCGGAGGCAACCGGCCGCGCGCGGCCGTGGCGCCACAGGGCCAGCCCCCACCCCACGGCCAGCAGGACTTCGCACCAGCGGACGAGGAAGGCGCCCGCGGGCAGCCGCCCCCGGCCGGGCTCCAGTTCCACCTCCAGCACCCGCGGGCCGGGGCTCGGGGCCGTGCTCTTGGGCAGGACCCCGAGGACGCGGCCGTCGCGCCCCACGTGGGCGGTGAGGCCGTCCATGGTGCACCGAACCACCGGGGTGTCGGTCTCCAGCGCACGGATCACGGTCATGGCGAGGAGTTGCTCGAGTTCGGCACCGCCCTCGTACCAGGCCTCGTTGGACAGCACGGCGAGGAACCGCGCCCCGTCGGCGACGGCCTCCCGCCCCACCCAGCCGAACGCGTTGTCGAAGCACAGCATCGCGCCGAAGGGCACCTCCGTGCGGCCCCTTGCGACCAGCAGCGGCCGCCGGGAACCGAACACGTTGTCGGGGACGGCGCCCATCCACGCCTGCACGGTGTCGCGGACCGCCTGCGCGGCGGGTGCGGGCAGCACCGTCAGGAACGGCACGTACTCGCCCGCGGGCACCAGCATGCGCTTCTCGTGGTGGCCGGCGAGCGCGCCACCGCCGCCCAGCAGGACCGCTGCAGGCGTCTGCCGGCCCGTTGCATCCACGGCCAGCGCACCGAGGAGCAGACGCGTCTCGCCGGGCAGTTCGGGGAGCGGCCAGCCGCGACCCTCCCACCGGGAAGCACCGTCTGCCGCCTGCACGACCTCGCCGGGATGCGCGCTCTCGGGCCAGAGCACGAGGACAGGGGGGTTGGGCCGCGCCAGCAGGGCGCGCGTGGGCTCCAGCAACCGCGTGCGGTAGGCCTCGGCGTAGCCGCGCGCGGAACCGAGGCGCGCCGGGTGGTACCCGGGCTCGACGGCCGCCACCCGCAGGGTCGCCTCGGGCTGCCCTTCCGCGGGCGTGAACCCCTGGGCTGCCTGCCGTGCCGCGACGGCGAGCAGGAGCCATGCGAGCACGGCCCCGACCAGCCGGCGGGATGCGACCTCGAAGCCGGGTTGGCCCACGCGCCAGCCGCGCCATGCGTCGACGGCAGCAGCTGCGATCCAGCCGATCCAGCCATTGAGCAGCACCTCGCCGCCCCAGCGCACGGGCGCGAGCAGCAGCGGCCACTCCCACAGCGCGTGGCATGGCTGGCCGTGCGGGTAGTGCATCTCCGGCATGTTGGAGCGAAGCCACTGCGCACCGGCGACCGCGAGCGCCCAGGTCCAGGGGCCGTGGCGCATGCCGCGCAACCGCAGCAACAGGGCGGCGAGCAGGACGTAGCAACCGCCCACGATGCCGATCGCGACCCAGCCGGGCAGCAGCACGTGCCGCAGGGAGAAGGAGAAACAGAGGATCTGGGCGGCGCCGACCACGTAGCCCCAGCGCAGCGGATGCGCGGTGCGGGTGAGCAGCGCATAGGCAGCCATCCACCCGCCGAACACCAGGAACTCCGCGCCTGCGAACCAGGCCGGCGGGGTCGAGGCCCAGAGCATCGCCACGGCGGCGAGGGCAAGGCCTGCGTCGGCGGCGGCGCTGGTGCGCACCGTGCTCACCGGGGCTGGATCCCCGTGCCGAAGGACACCACCGGCAGCAGCGCTCCCGCAACAGGGGCGGTGCCGGGCGGCACGAGCGCGTAGCCGTTGGCGGGTGCGAGCGCGAACGGGTCGCCGCTCGGCGACACCGGCAGCATGTGCGCCACGAGCGCGCCCTGAGCATCGGGAGCGAGCAGCGCGGGCACGGCCTGTTCCCTGGCATTGGCGCGCGGCAGCACGCCGCCGGCGCGACCGAGGTCCGGCTCGTTCTGCGCGCTGGCGCCGCACAACCGCTGCAGCCACGGGCGCACCAGCAGGTCGAAGACCGTGAAGCACGAGGCGGGGTTGCCGGGCAGCGCGAACACGGCGCGGGAACCGGGAGCGATGCCGAAGAACGTGGGCTTGCCGGGCTTGAGCTGGATGCCGTGGAACACCGCGTGCACGCCGAGTGCCGCAAGGGTCGTGTGCACGAGGTCGTGCGTGCCCTTGCTGACGCCGCCGATCGTCACCAGCACGTCGGCCTCGGCGAGGCCGCGCGCGAGCAGTATGCGCAACGGCGGTTCCTCGTCGGGCGCGATGCCGAGCCGCAGTGCCGTGCCGCCGCATTCCGCGACCTGCGCCGCGAGCGCGTGGCTGTTGCTCTCGCGCACCTGGTGCGGAAGCGGCGTGCACTCGGCGGGCACCACCTCGTCGCCGGTGGCGAGGATCGCCACCACGGGCCTCCTTGCGACGGCCACGCGCACCCTGCCCAGCACGGCGAGCGCCCCCACCTCGGCGGCGCGGATGCGGGTGCCGCGGGCGAGGAGCAACTGGCCGGCCCGCACCTCGGAACCCATCAACCGGACGTTCTGGCCGCGCCGCGCGAGTTCGCGCAGCTCGACTTCGGCGCCCTCGTAGCCACTGGTGTGCTCGACGGGCACCACCGTGTCGGCACCGGGCGGCACCACCGCCCCGGTCATGATGCGGATGGCAGCGCCCCGGGGCAGGGCGCCTGCGAAGGGGTGGCCGGCGAGGCTCTCGCCCACCACCGGCAGGCGGCTGCCGGCCGGGAGCGCCTCCTGCTCCCCGAGCCCGAGCGCGAACCCGTCCATGGCGGACCGGTCGGTTGCAGGCCAGGGACCGTCGGCAAGGACGTCTTCTGCCAGCCAACGGCCGGCCGCATCCGCCAGCGCGACGGTTTCGGCCGGGCACGGGACACAGGGGGTGCCGAGCACGGACTGCCGTGCCGCCGAGAGCGAAATCACTGCTGCCATGAGATGCTGCTGCGAATAGAGCCTTTCGCCTCGTAGTTTGCACCACGCGAGTTCCGCCTCCCAGAGCGAACGCGCGTCCAGACCCGCCCGAGCCACGAAGTGCCCGCCATGCCCAACGCCCGTGTGAACGCCTGCTTCCTCCTTGCCTGCGCGCTGGCCGCCTGCGGGTCGGAACCCGTCAAGGAGGCGGAGAAGGCCGAGGAACAGGCGCTCGTGCGCGTGGCCCCCGCGACGCTGCAGAAGGTGCAGCGGGAGATCCCCACCACCGGGTTCCTGGAGTCGGAGCACCGCGACGAGATCAGTGCCCGGGTCGCGGGCCGGATCCGCAGCCTGCCTGCCGACACCGGCACCAAGGTGACCAAGGGCCAGTTGCTCGCCGAACTGGACGACCGCGAGGCGCTGTCCGCCATCGAACAGTTGCGCGTGCAACTCGACGCCCGCAAGGTGGACGAGGGGCTGGCGGAACTGGAGGTCGAGGCAGCTGCCCGCCGCGTGGAGCAGATGACGCTGGAGGCGCGCAAGGCCAAGGCCGAGTACGAGCGCCAGGCTTCGATGGCAAAGGAGTTCGTCTCGCCCAAGGCGCTCGACGAGTCCCAGATCACCTGGCAGGCGGCGGAGCAGGCGGCCAAGGTCGCGGAGTTCAACCGCCGCAAGTCGGAACTGGAGCTCAAGCGGCTCGGTTCCACGCTCGCCGAGCTGGAGGCGAAGATCCGCGAGAACGAGGTGCGCCTCGAGCACCACCGCATCGTCGCCCCCTTCGACGGCGTGATCGTCACGCGCATGGTCGCCGACGGCGCCAACATCGCCGCGGGCACCAAGCTGTTCGAGATCATCGACCCGCGCAACCTGGTCGCCTACCTCGACCGCCCGCAGTCCGAGCTCGAGCTGGTGCGCAACGCGCGCGAGGTCCGTTTCACCACCGATGCGATCCCCGGCAGGGAGTTCGCGGCCGACGTCGACCTCGTGAGCCCCTCGATCCGCCGCGAGACCGGACACTTCCGGGTGCGCATGCGGGTGCGCGCCGATGACGCGCAGCTGCTGCTGCACGGCATGTTCGTGCGCGCGCGCATCCTCGCCGAGGAGCAGCGCGAGGCGCTCATGGTCCCCAAGGCCGCCATGCTCAGCGAGGGCAACGTGGCGGTCGTGATGGCGGTGCGCGGCGGCAAGGCCACGCGCGTCGACCTCGATCCGGGCCTCGAGCTGCAGGATCGCGTCGAGTGCCGCAACCGCGGCGACGGCGGGCTGCAGCCCGGCGAGATGGTGATCGTGTCGGGACACGAGGACCTCAAGAACCAGAGTCCCGTCCGGGTCGCGCAGTAGCGATGCAAGCCGAACGCTCGCTGTTCGCGTTCACGACGCGCCGCCCCGTGGCCATCACCATGGTCGTGGTGGCGATCTGCGTGTTCGGGCTCGTCGGCCTGTTCCGCCTGCCGGTCAACCTGCTGCCCGACATCTCCTACCCCACCGTCACGGTGCGCACGGAGTACGCGGGTGCGAGCCCGCGCGACGTCGAGGAGCGCCTGAGCGAGAAGGTGCAGGAGCTCGTGGCCGTGGTGCCCGGTGCACGGCGCGTGTACAGCATCAGCCGCGCGGGCGTGAGCGACGTGGTGCTCGAGTTCGCGTGGGGCACGCAGATGACGTTTGCGGTTGCCGACGTGCGCGAGCGCCTCGACCGCTTCTTCCCGCCGCCGGGCGCCGGCAAGCCGCTGGTGCTTCGCTACGACCCCAGCCTCGATCCCGTCATGACGCTGGGCCTCGTGTCCACGTCCGACGAGATCGACACGGTCGCGCTCCGCCGTTACGCCGACCTCGAACTGGAGGAACAGCTCGCGCAGGTGCCGGGTGTCGCGGCCGTGCGGTTGCGCGGCGGCGACGAGGAGGAGATCCGCATCGCCATCGACGAGCAGGCGCTCACCGCGCGCAACCTCGACGTGGCGCTGGTCGCACAGCGCCTGCGCGCCGAGAACATGAACGCGGCGGCAGGCGCGATCGAGGAGAGCCGCACCGAGTTCCTGGTCCGCGCGCTCAACGAGTACCGCACCCTCGAGGAGATCCGCGACACGGTGCTGGTCGAGCGCGAGGGCACGGTGATCCGCCTCGGCGAGGTGGCGAAGGTCACCCGCGTGCCGGCAGATCCCGAGGTCATCGCCCGCATCGACGGCAAGCCGACCGTGCTCGTCGACCTCTACAAGGAAGCGGGCGCGAACGTCGTGGAGCTGTGCCGAAACGTGCGCGAGCGCACGCTGGGCACGGACAGGCAGCAGCAGGCGGTGGCGAAGGGACTGCACCTCGCGCCCCTCAGCGAGAAGGCCGATGCCGATCCGCTGGTGCGCCAGGCCGAGCTGCGCGTACGGCGCATGTACACCGAGTACCTCGCCTTCGACCTGCGCAAGCAGGGCATGGACCTGCAACTGCTGCAGGACCAGTCGCAGTTCATCGAGGGAGCGATCGACGAGGTGCTCGCCAATGCGATCCAGGGCGGCGCCCTGTCGATCCTGGTGATCTTCTTCTTCCTGCGCTCGTTCGCGACCACGGCCATCCTCGCCGCCTCGATCCCCATCAGCCTCGTCGCCACGTTCGCGCCGATGTTCATGACCGGCGTGGACATCAACATCATGTCGCTCGGCGGCCTCGCCCTGGGCGTGGGCATGCTGGTCGACAACTCGATCGTGGTGCTCGAGGCGATCGCCAAGGCACGCGAATCGGGCATGCCCGCGGCGCAGGCAGCCGTGTCCGGCACCAGCCGCGTCGCGGGTGCTGTGGTCGCATCCACCCTCACCACGGTGGCCGTGTTCTTCCCCATCGTGTTCGTCGAGGGCCTCGCGGGCCAGTTGTTCCGCGACCAGTCGCTCACGGTGGTGTTCTCGCTGCTGATGTCCCTGCTCGCGGCGATGTTCCTCGTGCCGATGCTCGCCTCTCGCAGCCTGAACCGCGAGCCCGCGGAATCGCCGATGCTGGCTGCAGGCCCGCGCTGGATCGTCGAGGGCGTGCCGCACGAGGGCGGCGCCATGGCACGCATCGCGGGCTGGCTCGGCTGGCTGGTGGGACTGCCCTTCCGCCTGCTGGGTTTCGGCATCGTGTGGCTGCGGATCGGCGCATGGTGGACCCTGCTGAGGGCGGGATGGCTCGCGGGCAAGGCGATCGGGCTGGTGCTCGTGCCCATGGCCGCCGCATGGAATGCGGCCTTCGGCGCCGTCGAGCGCGTGTATCCCTCCCTGCTGCGCGGCGCCCTCGCGCGCCCCGGCACCGTGCTGCTCGTCACCGCCACGCTCGTCGGCGCGTCGGTGCAGGGCGCCCGCAGGCTCGGCCAAACCGTCCTGCCCGAGGTCCACCAGGGCGAGTTCTGGGTCGAGGCCTTCCTCCCCCGCTCGGCCACCGTGCAGGCAACCGACGAGGTGCTGAGCCGGCTCGAACGAGGCATCGCCGCGATCCCCGAGGTGGAGAGCACCTTCGTGGCGAGCGGCGTCGACCCCGAGGAACTCAACGACAGCGAGGAAGGCAAGCACAGCGGCCGCATCCTCGTCCGCCTCGGCCCCGCGCTGCAGCGGGCCGCGCAGGAAGAAGCGGTGCGCGAGGCCATCGGCGAGCTCGTGGCCGACGAGCCCGCGGTGCTCTCCCACCGGTTCGCCATCACCTCCGTGCTGCAGTTCGAGGGAGGCCTCGTGGTCGAGGTGCTGGGTCACGACCTGGTGGCGCTGCGCCGCGCCTGCGAGCAGGTGAACGCGGCCCTTGCAGGCATCCCCTCGCTCCGCGACGTGCGCAGCACGCTGCAGCGCGGCAACCCCGAGCTCACGGTGCGGCTCGACCGCGAACAGCTGGCATCGCTCGACCTCGACGCGCAGGCCGTTGCCGACGTGCTCCGATCCAAGGTCCTCGGCGAGGTCCCCACCCTCTTCAACGAGCGCGAACGCAAGATCGACATGCGCGTGCGCATCGACCGCGCCGAACTGGACAGCGAGTCGAGGCTGCGCCAGCTCAACGTGAATCCAACCGGCTACCCCGAGATCCCCCTGGGCTCGGTGGCGAGCATCGAGCGCATCGAGGGCCCCAGCGAGATCCGCAGGCTCGGCAACGTGCGCGGCGCCGAGGTGCAGGCAGACGTGTTCGGCTTCGACGTGGGACGCACCGAGCTGATGGTCGAGGCCGCTCTGGCCGGGCTCTCGCTGCCGCGCGGCATCGAGGCGCGCATCGGCGGCCAGAAGGAGGAACTCGAGGCCTCGCAGCGAAGCCTCGTGCTGGCGCTCGCGCTGGCGCTCTTCCTCGTCTACGTGGTGATGGCCTCGCAGTTCGAGAGCCTGCTGCAGCCCCTCATCGTGCTGGTGACGGTGCCGCTCGCCATGGTGGGCGTCGTGGGCGCGCTGCTCGCCACCGGCACCGACGTTTCCGTCATCGTGCTGCTCGGCGCCATCGTGCTCGCGGGCATCGTGGTGAACAACGCCATCGTGCTCATCGACCAGATCAACCAGCTGCACCGCGAGGGCACCCCGCTGCAGGATGCCATCGTGCAGGGCGCGCGCGACCGGTTGCGCCCGGTCCTCATGACGACCCTCACCACCCTGCTGGGCCTGCTGCCGCAGACCGGCTGGCTGCTCGGCGTGCCGTGGATCGGCGGCTCGAGCGACGGCCTCGAACTCCGGGCGCCGATGGCCATCACCGTCATCGGCGGCCTGAGTTCGTCCACCCTGCTCACCCTCGTGCTCGTTCCCGTGATCTGCAAGCTCGCGATGAGGAGCAGGCCATGAGCGATCCAGCCGACCACGGCGCCCCGCACGAGGCAGGCCCCACCAAGACGGGCTTCATCGGGCTGTTCGTCGACCGGCCGGTGCTGACGATGATGACGCTGCTCGCCATCGTCGTGATCGGCGCCCTCGGACTCTACAAGCTGCCGCTCCGCTTCATGCCGGATGGCATGAGCTCCAACAGCGTGCGGGTGTGGATCAACCTGCCGATGGCGATGGCGCCGGAAGAGGTGCGCGACAAGGTGGTCGACCCGGCCGAGGAACTCGTGCGGACCATCCCGGGGCTGCGCAGGCTCCGGTCCTCCGCGGAGAGCGACGGCGCGTCGCTGAACATCGAACTCGACCCCGGCATGGATCCGTCGCTCGCAGCGGCGGAGATCCGCGACCGGCTGCAGCGCGCCATGCTGCGCTGGCCCCGCGGCGTCGACCGCTACTTCACGTGGAAGGAGGACGGGAGCGCCATGCCGCTGGCCTTCGTCCAGTTCCTGACCCCTGCCCGCGACTCGTACTGGGACGCGCTGGTCGACGAGGTCGTGCGCCCAAAGCTGGAGGCCGTGGACGGCGTCGGTCGCGTACAGGTCTGGGGCCTGCGCGACGAGCGCATCAAGGTGTGGTTCGACGAGGAGAAGCTCGCCTCGCACGGACTCGAGTTCGGCGAGGTGCTGCGCAAGCTGCAGGCCGACAACTTCACCCTCCCTGCCGGCGAGCTGCACGTGGACGGCGGCAGGCGTTCCTTCCTGCTGAGGGTCGAGAGCAAGTTCCGCAGCACCCAGGAGATCGTGGAGCTGCCGCTCGCCCCGGGCGTGCGCGTCGGCGATGTCGCCACGGTCGGGCGCGACTCGGAGGTACGCGACGAACTGTCCCGCTACGACCAGCAGTACACCTACATGGGCGTGGTCTACGCTGCGGCACAGGCCAACCCCGTGGCAGCGAGTGATGCCCTGCGCAAGGCCGCGGCCGAACTCGAGGCCGATGCACGGGTGCCCGGCATCCGCGTGCGCAACCTCTTCGACCAGGGCGACTTCATCCGCGATGCCCTGTCCAACCTGGTGAGCTCCGCGCTGCAGGGCGGCCTGCTCGCCCTCGCGGTGCTCTGGCTGTTCCTGCGCAACCTCACCATGACGGCGGTGATCTCGGTGACGATCCCGCTCACGTTGCTCACCGCAGGCGCCTACATGTTCTTCGCGGGCGATTCGCTGGACATCTGCACGATGGCCGGACTCACGCTCTCGATCGGCATGGTGGTCGACAACTCGGTCGTGGTGATCGAGAACATCCGCAGGCTGCGCGAGTCGGGCATGGAACTGCGCGAGGCCTGCATCCGCGGCGCCCGCGAGGTCGGCCTCGCCGTCACGGTGTCGACCCTCACCACCGTGGTGGTGTTCTTCTCGCTCATCGTGGTCTCGGACCGCAGCGTGCAGCGCCTCACCGGCGCCGTGGGCCGCCCGCTCTGCGTTGCGCTGCTCACGAGCCTGCTCGTCGCCACCGTGCTGCTGCCCTCGGGCATGCGCATGCTGCGCGGCGGCGGGAAGCTGCAGGACGCAGGCATGGGCCGCTTCTCGCCCCTCACGTGGGTGCTCTGGGTCAACCGGCACCTGCTCGACTTCGGCCTGAAGCACCGCGCCCTCACCGTGCTTGCCGTGCTCGGGTTGCTGTCGACGGGCTGGTTCGCCTTCCAGCGTCTCGAGTTCGCCGGGGGTGACGATGACACCTGGCGCCGCGGCGACGTGTCGATCCAGTTCCAGTTCCCGCGCGGCTACTCGATGGAGGATGCCGAACGGCAGTTCCTCGCGCTCGAGGACCACGCGCTGCAGAACAAGGATGCATGGGGCCTCAAGGCGGTCGGCGGCAGGTTCAGCCGCACGAGCGCGCGCCTCGAGCTGTACCTCGAGGGCAAGCCCGAGAAGGAACAGCTCGACGCGCTGCGCAAGACGGCCATGGCCAGCCTGCCGGAGCTGCCGGGCGTGCGCACCCGCATGAGCGAAGGCAACCGCGGCGGCATGGGCGGCGGCAGCCGCACCGAGGAGACCGATGCCGCCAACTTCGTGGTCCGGCTCTACGGGCGCGACAGCGAGTACCTGATGGAACGGGCCGCGGCCCTCTCGGAGCGGCTCGCCAGCCTGCCCGAGGTGGCCTCCGTCGAGGTGCCTGCACTGGAGAAGCAGCAGGAGGTGCTGTTCCGCCTCGACCGCGACCGCATGGTCGACCTGGGCATCAC
>JBEATZ010000108.1:0-3116 GCA_041161695.1 Planctomycetota bacterium
GTCTCGAGCTACGGCTACGACGTCCGCGTCGGCACCAAGTTCAAGGTCTTCACCAACGCCACGAGCGGCGGCACCGCGATCGTCGACCCGAAGGCGTTCACCAGCGACCTCTTCATCACCATCGACACCGCCGAGACCGGCCGCGACCACATCGTGATCCCGCCGAACTCCTTCGCGCTGGCCGAGACCGTCGAGACCATCGACGTGCCGCGCGACGTGCTGGCCATCTGCGTGGGCAAGAGCACTTACGCACGCTGCGGCATCATCGTCAACGTCACCCCGCTCGAGCCCGAGTGGCGCGGCAAGGTGACCATCGAGATCAGCAACACCACTCCCCTTCCCGCCAAGATCTACGCCAACGAGGGCATCGCGCAGATGATCTTCCTGCGCGCCGAGCGCGAGTGCGCCGTGAGCTACGCGGACAAGGGCGGCAAGTACCAGGACCAGGCCGGCCTGACGCTCCCCCGCGTCGACGGCCTGGCGCACGCCGAGCACGCCAGGCACTGAACCACCGGGACGGCGCCCGCACCGGCACCTGCCGGCGCGGGCGTCGCACCGACCGCATCGAACGAGACCGGACACGACGGAAGCACGGAACGAAGAGGAACAGGACAACAGCACCATGCGCATCGCACGACGCTTCACCACCGCAGGCAAGGACGTCTACAGCACCGTCGAGTGGACCACCCGCTCGAGCCGCATCTCCAACTCCGACGGCAGCACCGTCTTCGAGATGCACGACGCGCAGGTGCCGGCCGGCTGGAGCCAGCTCGCCACCGACATCGTGGTCAGCAAGTACTTCCGCAAGGCCGGCGTGCCGCAGCTCGGGAAGGACGGCCGCCCGCTGAAGGACGCCGCCGGCAAGCCGGTCCTCGGCCCCGAGCGCAGCGTGCGCCAGGTGGTGCACCGCCTCGCCGGCTGCTGGCGCCACTGGGGCGAGAAGCACGGCTACTTCTCCAGCCGCAAGGACGCCGAGGCGTTCTACGACGAGATGGCGTGGATGCTGGTCCACCAGGTGGCGGCGCCCAACAGCCCGCAGTGGTTCAACACCGGCCTCAACTACGCCTACGGCATCAGCGGACCCGCGCAGGGCCACTGGATCGCCGACCACGAGACCGGCAAGGTCACGCTGGCCAAGGACGCCTACAGCCACCCGCAGCCGCACGCCTGCTTCATCCAGGGCGTGCGCGACGACCTCGTCGGCGAGGGCGGCATCATGGACCTCTGGACCCGCGAGGCGCGCCTCTTCAAGTACGGCTCCGGCACCGGCACCAACTTCTCGAACCTCCGCGGCGACAACGAGCCGCTCTCGGGCGGCGGCCGCAGCTCGGGCCTGATGAGCTTCCTGAAGATCGGCGACCGCGCCGCGGGCGCCATCAAGAGCGGCGGCACCACCCGCCGCGCCGCCAAGATGGTCTGCCTGGACGTCGACCACCCGGACATCGAGGCGTTCGTGAACTGGAAGGTGCGCGAGGAGATCAAGGTCGCCGCGCTGGTCGAGGGCATGAAGCACCTCTCGGCCAACCAGAAGGAGATCGCCGAGCGCCTGGGCCTGCGCCTCGACTACGACTTCAACGGCGAGGCGTACTACACCGTCAGCGGCCAGAACTCCAACAACTCCGTCCGCCTCTCGGACGAGTTCATGGACGCGGTCGAGAAGGACGGCGAGTGGACGCTCACCCGCCGCACCGACGGCAAGGTGGCGAAGACCCTGCGCGCCGGCGACCTGTGGAAGCAGGTCAACGAGGCCGCGTGGCACTGCGCCGACCCGGGCGTCCAGTACGACTCGACCATCAACGCGTGGCACACCTGCCCCGCGGGCGGGCGCATCAACGCCAGCAACCCGTGCAGCGAGTACATGTTCCTCGACGACACGGCGTGCAACCTGGCGTCGATCAACCTGCTCAAGTTCTACGACCCCGAGTCGCGCACCTTCGACCTCGAGGGCTACGAGCACGCGATCAGCCTGTGGACCGTGGTGCTCGAGATCAGCGTGCTGATGGCGAACTTCCCCTCCAAGGAGATCGCCGAGCTGAGCTGGAAGTACCGCACGCTCGGCCTGGGCTACGCCAACCTCGGCGCGATGCTCATGCAGGCGGGCATCCCCTACGACAGCGAGGCCGGCCGCGCCGTGTGCGCCGCCCTCACCGCGATCCTCACCGGCCGCTCCTACGCGGCGAGCGCGGTCCTGGCCGCCGAGCACGGCCCCTTCGACGGCTACAAGGCCAACAAGGAGAACATGCTCCGCGTGATCCGCAACCACCGCCGCGCCGCCCACGGCGAGGCGCGCGACGGCGGCACCTACGAGGCCCTGCGCATCTCGCCGGTGCCGATCGACCACGGGGTCTTCAAGGCCGGCCAGGTGAACATCGCCAACGCCGCGGACATGCTGTCGCGCGCGACGTCCGCCTGGGACGACGCGCTCGCCTTCGGCAAGAAGCACGGCTACCGCAACGCCCAGGTCACCGTGATCGCGCCCACCGGCACCATCGGCCTGCTGATGGACTGCGACACCACGGGCGTCGAGCCCGACTTCGCGCTCACCAAGTTCAAGAAGCTCGCCGGCGGCGGCTACTTCAAGATCGCGAACCAGTCGCTGCGCCCGGCGCTGGTGGCCCTGGGCTACTCGCCCGCGCAGGTCGACGACATCGTGACCCACGTGATGGGCACGCTGAGCCTCGACGTGCCGATGCCCGCCGAGGACGGCACCTTCCCGTCGCACGGGCCGTCGCTGCGCGACCACCTGATCGAGTGCGGCTACACCGGCGACGAGGTGGTGGCGATCGAGAACAGCCTGCCCACGGTGTTCGAGATCTCCTTCGCCTTCTCGGCGTGGAAGATGCCCGAGCGGCTCATGGCCGCGCTGGGGATCGACGTGGCCAAGGCGCGCGCCGACATGAAGTTCAACGGCCTGCGCGCGCTGGGCCTGAGCCGGCGGCAGATCGAGGCGCTGAACATCCGCATCTGCGGCACGCAGACCGTCGAGGGCGCCCCGCACCTCAAGGAGCGCCACCTGCCGGTCTTCGACTGCGCCAACCGCTGCGGCACGCTCGGCCAGCGCTTCATCGCGCCGGAGGGGCACATCCGCATGATGGCCGCCGCGCAGCCCTTCATCT
>JBEATZ010000112.1:0-8782 GCA_041161695.1 Planctomycetota bacterium
CCCAGAACACCGCCTCCGGCTCGCGCAGGAACAGGCGCAACCGGGCCAGCGTCAACTGGCCGAGCGCCGAGCGGGGAGCCTCATTCATCGCGCAGGTGCCTTCCGGTCAGGTGCACGAACACGTCCTCGAGCGTCGCATGCCGCGTGGCGAGCCCTTCCATCGGCACGGCCCTCGCGCCCAGGTGGGAGATGAGCGCGGGCACGGCCTCGTGGACCGTGGCCACGGTGAGCACCACGCGCCCGGGCTGCAGGTCCACGCGCTGGACGGCAGGCAGCGCCTCGAGTTCGGCCTGCACGAGGCGCGCAGGGGCATCGGCCACCTCGACCTCGACCACGTGCTCGGCGCCCAACGAGCGCACCAGTTGCTGGGTCGTGCCCAGCGCGATGCGCTTGCCATGGTCGACGATGCCGATGTGGTCGCACAGCAAAGCCGCTTCCTCCATGTAGTGCGTGGTGAGCAGCACGGTGCCGCCGCGCGCCCGGAAGCCCTGCACCACGTCCCAGAGCTGGCGGCGCGACTGCGGGTCGAGGCCCGTGGTGGGCTCGTCCAGGAACAGCAGCGCAGGATCCCCGAGCAGGGCGGTCGCGACCGCGAGGCGCTGCCGCTGGCCGCCGGACAACTGCGCCTGGCGTGCGTCCGCCTTCTCCTGCAGGCTCACCATGGCAATCGCATCGTCCACGGACGGACCCTGCTGGAAGAACGCGCGGAACAGCTCGAGCGTCTCGCGCACGGTCTGCTTCTCGAAGAACTTGGTCTCCTGCAGGCAGACGCCGATCTGCTGTCGGAGTGCGAAGTCCTCGCCCCGGCCCCACTGCCTGCCCAGCACGCGCACCGTGCCGCTGGTGGGCTCGGTGAGGCCCTCGCAGATCTCGACCGTGGTGGTCTTGCCCGCGCCGTTGGGACCTAGCAACCCGAAGATCTCGCCGCGACGCACCTCGAGGTCGAGTCCGTCCACGGCCACGACCTCCTTGCGGCCCTTGGCGAAGACCTTGCGCAGGCCGCGCAGCTCGATCGCCAGCGACGGATCCGGGACGGAACTCATCGCGGAAAGGCCTCCGGCAGGCCGCCGTCGACGGGCAGCACGGCACCCGTGGTCGGCGTGCGACCCTGCGCGAAGAACGCCACCGCCTCACCCACGTGGCGCGGCGTGACCGACACCTTCAGCAGGCTGCGCTGCCGGTAGTGCTCGCGCAGGCCCGCAGGGTCGAGGCCACGGGCACGCATGCGCTCGGGTCCGACCTCGGCCCACAACTGGCTGGGCACGTCGTCGTCGCCGAACACAGCATCGGCGTTCACCATGTTGACGCGCACGCCCATGGCCGCGAACTCGATGGCGGCGATGCGCCCCAGTTGCAGCGCAGCAGCCTTGCTGGCCGAGTAGGCGCCGAAGCCCGCTCCCGGCGCGAAGGTGTTCTTGGATGCCTGCACGACCACCGATCCGCCGGTGCCCTGTTCGCGCAGCACGCGCGCAGCCTGCTGGAGCACGAGCATGGTGCCCTGCACGTTGACCTGCTGCACCTGCGCGAACGCAGCCACGTCGAGTTCCTCGATCGTGCCGGTGCGCGCGATGCCGGCATTGGGAACCACGATGTCGATGCCGCCGAACGCGAGCACGGCCTCGCGGAAGGCCGCCGCCACCCCCTGTGCCATGGCGGTGTCCGCCACGACCGTGTGCAGATGGGCACGATGAGCGCGCAGGCGCGCTGCCGCAGCCTCCAGGCGCGCTGCGTCGACGTCGGTGGCCACCACGCAGGCGCCCTGTTCCAGCAGCACCTCGGCGATGCCGCAGCCGATCGCACCGGCGGCGCCGGTGACGAGCGCCACCATGCCGTGCAGCGCCGGTTGCGATGCCTTGCCGAGCTTGCGCAGTTCGAGCGGCCAGTACTCCATCTCCGCGAGTTCCGCTTCGGACAGGGCCGTGTACCTGCCCATCGCATGGCCCTGCGCCCACACACGGATCGTGTGCTCGGCGATGTCGGCGGCGATGCGCGCAGCCTTGCGCGTCGGCTGGAACGCAACGATGCCGCAGCCCTCCACCAGCACCACGACCGGCGTGTTGACGAGGATCGCCTTCGCGCCGCGCGGCTTCGCACACTGCTCGAAGTTGCGCTGGTACCAGGCCCGGAACTCCGCGACACGTGCATGCAGCCGGTCGCGATCCGCCACCTCTGCACGCGTGAGGTGCAGGTACCTGCCCTTGGTGCGGATCACGTGGTCGGGTGTCGCGGGGCCCGCCTCGCAGAGGGCACGCGAGGCCTCGTGCGCGCCGAAGCTCGCGGCCTCGTCGGTCGCGCGCACCTCTGCCACGACGCGCTGTGGTTCCGGGCCCCACGAGCGCTGCATCACGGTGGCCACGGCGCCGCGCAGCGCAGGCAGGTGGCGGGCGAGGAAGTCGGCTCGTGCCGCCGCATCCAGGACCGAGGCCCCGCCCTGCAGCATCGGCGCGGTGCGACCCACGCGCTGTGCGACGAACCGCTCCGCACGGTCGACGAGTTCGATCGTGCGCTCGTAGCTGGTGCGCGCGTCGTCGCCGAAGGTGAGCAGCCCATGGTGCATGAGCACGATGCCGCGGCAGTCCGGCTGTTTCGCGAAGGCCTCGGCCACCGCCTTCGCGAGCGGGAAGCCGGGCATGATCCACGGCAGCACGAGCACGTCACCGCCCAGCGCCTCGCGCACGAGCTTCGCGCCATCGGGCTGGTTGGTCAGCGCGCAGATCGCGTCTGCATGCGTGTGGTCGACGAAGCGGTGCGGCAGGAACGCATGGAGCAGCGCCTCGATCGAGGGATTGGGCGCACCGGGATCGAGCAGGCAGCGGCGCACCTCGGCGACCATGCCGTCGTCGTCGAGTTGCCGCAGTTCACGCAGCCGGAGCAGCTTGTCCAGTTCCAGCGCCGGCAGGCCCTCGGGCCCGACCTCGGAGAGGTCGGCGCCGCTGCCCTTCACGCACAGCACGCGCAGTTCGGCACCGAACCGGTCGCGCACGGTGGTCTTCAACGAGGTGTTGCCGCCGCCGTGCAGCACGAGGTCCGGGTCCGAACCGAGCAGTCTCGACGTGTACACGCGCAGCGCGAGGTCCGTGCCCGCGGCGCCGAACTGCGCAACGGCTTCGCGCGCTCCTGCGTCGTTCCAGCGACTGTGCATGCGTGCTGCGTAGCCGATCGCCCGCCTGCGCGCAAATCAGCTGGCGGGAGCCGCGGGATCCCCGCCCCGCGCGGTGCGGAGGAACCACAGGTTGCGCACGTAGACGAACCAGCCCGTGGCCTGGCCGAGCACGCCCACGGGGTCGCGGCGCCACACGAAGTAGGCAAGCAGCATGCTGGCGCCCACGAGGCTCATCCACCAGAACGCCTCGGGCACGACCGACCTGCGGCTCTGCTCGCTCGCAAACCACTGGACCAGCATCCGGCCGGTGAACAGCAGCTGCCCGAGGAAGCCGAGGGCCACCCACGCGAAGCCGACGGGCGAACTCACGTTGAGCGCGGCCTCGAGCGCGCCGCGCGAGGCCTGTTCGCGATGCAGCCGCTCGCTGAACTCGAGCGGCGAGAGTTGGTCCACGTTGCCGTCGGTGCGCGTCACCTGGTAGCGCAGCTGGCCGTCGTCACCACGGTGCAGCCACACGCGGTCGCTCGCGTCCACGAGCTGGACCTTGAGGTCGATGCCGCCGGCAGGGCCGGGCTCGGGCCGCAGCAGCGCGAAGGCAACCCATGCGAGTACGCCCAGCAGCAGCAGGGCCTCGAGCAGGGGCAGCCAGGGACGCTTCATGCCCCCTGAGTGTGGCGGGCTGCCGTGCGCGAGGGAAGCGCGGGATCTGCGCGGGTCAGCCCTGCAGCCTGCGGTGCGTGCGCAGCCAGTCGAGCAGCGCCTGCATGTCGGCAGGCAGGGGCGCCTCGAAGGCGATCGGTTCGTGCGAGTGCGGGTGCGGGATCTCCAGCCGATGGGCGTGCAGGCACTGCCGCCCCGGATCCGGTGCGCCCTCGGGCAGCGACTCGTGCTGGTTGCGGCGCGAGCGGTACACGTGGTCGCCCACGAGTGAGTGCCCCACCGAGGTCATGTGCACGCGGATCTGGTGCGTGCGCCCGGTCTTCGGCAGGCAGCGGAAGTACGTGAACCCGCGAAACCGCTCGATGACCTCGTAGAAGGTCGTCGACTCGCGGCCACCCTCGGGCACGACCATCATCCGGTCGGGTGCCTTGGGATCGCTGGCGATCGGCCGGTCGATCCAGTCGGAGTCGAACCGCGACTCGCCGTAGGCGATGCAGTGGTACTCCTTGAGCGCGGTGCGTTCCTTGAACTGCGCACGCAGCCAGTGGAACGCCTCGTCGTTGCGGGCGAGCAGCATCACCCCCGACGTGTCGCGGTCGAGGCGGTGGACGATGCCGGGACGGTCGGCGCCGCCATGGGCCGGCAGTGCGCCGTACCGGGCGCGGCCGAAGCTGGCCACGGTGTGGCCGACGAAGCCCTTGCCCTCGGGCGGATGGCTGGCGAGCCCGGCAGGCTTGTTGACGGCCACCAGGAACGCGTCCTCGTAGAGCACCGGGACATCCGGAGCGGGTGCCCCGCCCCCGGACAGGGGGTCAAAGGGCTCCTCGTCCGGGATGACGAAGGCGACCGCCTGCCCGGCCTCGAGTTGCAGGCTCGGCTTCGGCTTGGCCCCTGCCAGGGTCACGTGGCCCTGTTCCACCAACCCGCGCGCCATGCTGCGGCTTGCCACCTCCGGCTGGCGGGCGAGGAACAGGTCGAGGCGGATCCCCGCCTCCTCCTCACCCACGGTGCGCTCGAACCGATGAACCATGCGCCTGTTTTGGCATGTTCTCCACCGCTTGCCAACAACGGGATCGAGGAAACTGCTCCCGCCCCAACTCCCGGTGGCGGAAGGACCTGAGTCGTGGAAAGCATGTGGAAAAACGGCCCGGCCCGGGCTCTAGTGGAGAAGTCTTTCGGTCCGGAGCCAAAGCCCTGCCCATGCGGTTCTCCGATACGCTCGAACGTTCTGCTTCCCGAGACACCCGCGCGCCCAACCGGGTCCTGATCGTCGACGACGACCCTGGCGTGCTCGCCA
The DNA here is from genome assembly GCA_041161695.1 of Planctomycetota bacterium. Lineage (GTDB taxonomy): Bacteria > Planctomycetota > UBA1135 > UBA1135 > UBA2386 > JBEATZ01. Next base: position 5,061 of record JBEATZ010000112.1, read on the forward strand.
CGCTGACCAGCGTGATGCACGGCGCCGGCTACGAGGTCACGCCGACCAGCAACCTGCGGGAGGCCCTGCAGACCCTCGGCCGCGAGCGGTTCCAGCTTGTGCTCACGGACCTGTACCTCGGCGACGAGGACCTCGGCTACCGCGTCGCCGAAGTCGCCCACAGCCAGAACCCGCCGGTTCCCGTCGTGCTGCTGACCGCAAAGCCCAGCTTCGACAACGCTGCGGCCGCCCTGCGCAGCCGCGTGAGCGAGATGGTGGTGAAGCCGGTGGATCCGCACACCCTGCTCAGCACCTGCCGCCGCACCATCCACGAATCCCAGCTCTCCCACCGCAACCGCCAGCTCGAGGCCCAGAACCGGGTGCTGGCCGCGGTGCTGCCGCGTGCCATCGAGATCAAGGACCCCACCACCAGCGGGCATGCAGACCGCGTGGTGGGCTATGCCGAATCGCTGGCCCGCCGCTGCGGCATCGGCCAGGAGGACCGCGAGCACCTGCGCCTCGCCGCGCTGCTCCACGACGTGGGCAAGATCGGCGTCCCCGACACGATCCTCACCAAGCCCGGCGCCCTCACTCCCGACGAGCGCGAGGTCATCAACCGCCACCCGAAGATGGGCTACGACATCCTCGAGCCGCTGCAGCACCACGAGAAGGTGCGGCTGTGGGTGTACCAGCACCACGAGCGCTGGGACGGCAAGGGCTACCCGGAGGGCCTCGCAGGCGAGGACGTGGCGTTGCCGGGCAGGATCCTGATCCTCGCCGAGGTCTACGACGCGCTCGCCGAGACGCGCAGCTACAAGCCGGCGTGGGAGATCCCCAAGATCGTGGCCCTGTTCCGCGACCAGGCAGGACGGCACTTCGACCCGGAACTGGCCAAGATGGTGGCCGACGGACTGGAGCGCATGGGCAGCCGCTTCTTCGCGGCCGACCCGGGCATGCTGTTCTGAATCCGCGCAGGCGCTCCCGCGCCCGCCTTGCCCCGTTCCGCGAAGCCCGACCCCGCGCGGTCGGCCCGCTGGCAACGCAACTTGCTCGCGGCCGGTGCAGCGCGCGCAACGAGCGCACCCCGCATCCGCTCGGGATTCGGTCCGCGCAGCGCCCTGCGCCCCTGCGCGGGCTACCCTTGCGGGGGTTGGCACCGAGGACCCCCGGGGCATGATCTCGCAAAGCCCGGAATCGCTCGATACGCTCCTCGCCCCTCAAGCCCCTCGGCAGCACGCCCGCCTGCCCTCCACCCGGAACCCAACGACCCACGATGCACCTGCGCACCACCCGCGCCGCATTCTCGCTGCTTCCCGTTGTCCTCGGCTTGGTGGCCGGGACCGCGTCGGCCCAGGATCCCGCGCAGCCGGCGGTGGCTCCCGTCCCCGGGGTTCCCGAGGGCGTTCCAGACTTCCTCAAGCCGGTGCCCGCCGGCCAGGTGTGGCTGGGCCTGACCGCGGACAAGATGCTCGAGGCGGCCGCCCAGGCGGTGAGCCCCTCCAACCCGGACCGCGCCGAGGCCAACAAGCTCGCCCGCGCCCTCAAGTACTCGGCATCGGCCCTCGGCCGCACCCGCGTCTCGGTGGAGCCCTTCCTGCTCGGCAAGTGGCAGGTCACCAACAAGGAGTACGAGAACTTCGTCAAGCTCACGAAGAGCCGGTTCCCGTTCCACTGGTGGCGCTACGGCCGCAAGGACGACTACGAGGCGCGCATCGCGGACATCAACCGCGAGTTCCCCCAGGAGAAGGTGCTCGCCGCCGTCTACTACTGGGAGCGCCACTGGAAGGACCTGCCCTACGCCCTCAAGGACGAGACCGGCAAACCCATCGACAACCTGCCCGTCGTGCAGGTGTCGTGGACCGACGCCGTGAAGTTCGCGGGCTGGCTGGGCATGCGCCTGCCGACCGAAACCGAGTGGACCCGCGCCGCGCGCGGTGACTCGGATGCCGCGTGGCTGTGGGGCACCAAGCCCGGCGGCGTCGACAAGTACGACCTCAAGTCCCTGGACCTCGTCCGCATGGCCAACATGTCGGACCAGAAGCTCAAGCCCCACGCCGACTTCCCGGCCACCAACGGCGCCTTCGGCCACCACCACATGATCGGCCAGGTGTGGGAGTACATGGCCGAGCGCGACTTCGTCCCGCTCAGCGGCAGCGGCGACTACAAGAAGGAACTGGAGAAGCTGCAGAAGTCGAAGGGCGGCAAGGGCGTCGAGAACCCGCCCGTCTACATGGAAGCCGCCGTCGTCATCAAGGGCGGCTCCTTCATGTCGGGCAACGACCCGATCCAGCTGCTCATCGACGCACGCGTGCCGATGCAGACCAACGAGACCGTCGACACGGTCGGCTTCCGCCTCGCGAAGAGCCTGAAGCCCGGCGCCGACATGCTCTCGTCGCTGCTCAAGACGGACTACACGTCGCAGTTGCTCAACCCCGGGCAGGCCCCGGAGCTCACGGGACAGGTCGGCATCGAGCGCTACGAGATGAACAGCGAGGGCTTCCCCTCCAGCTACCAGGCGTTCTCGCTGGCCCCGCTCAACTGGATCACCAACGGCAAGAACGCAGCCCTCGACAAGCTCGCCGACCAGAGCCGCACCGCACCCATCCCGGTTGCGACCCTGGCGCTCACGATGAAGCTCGAGCAGCCGGCCCTCCAGCCCGGCATCTACACCCTCGCCTACCGCCACAAGGGCATGGGCAAGGAACTGACCGAGGCGATCCGCACCGGCCACAAGGTCGTGCAGGGCATCCTCAAGAAGAAGGAGAAGGGCGAGGAGCCGGACGAGAAGGACCTCGGCGGCGACTGGCGCGACCTGATCACCCGCGCAGGACTCACCCAGGCCGACCTGGAGCCCAAGGATGCCGTCGAGAAGCTCAAGTTCGTCCGCTTCGGCGGCGCCGAACTCGACACCGAGACCGGCCTCTACGTGTTCGTGAACAACGAGGGCAAGGTCGCGGCCACCCTGCCGGTCAAGCTGGAGAACCTGCCCGCTGGCAACGCCATGCCGAGCCACCTCGACCTCAAGGTCGTCAAGGACGGCAAGGGCGAGGATCGGGAGCACCTGATGGTCCGCTTCGGCACCCCCATCGAGGAGCGCAACCAGAAGCGGGTGTTCGACGTGAAGCTCGACCTCGTGCTCGACGGCAAGCCTTCAGGCAAGCCCTGGCGGATGCCGACAACTGCCCATGAGATGGCCGCCCCGGCGGGTGGCCAGAACAAGCAGAGCAGCCGCTGACGTGACCCATCCCATCGATCCGCAGGCCAAGGTGACGGTCAACGACCGCGCCCGGGCGTCCTTCTCCTACCAGGACTACGGCGCGAAGACTCCCATCCAGGGCGTCGAGATCGTCGAGCTGCGTCGCTTCAACGACGACGGCGGCGCGATCACCGAGCTCGGACGCCTGACGGCGGGCATGCACGGCCAGCTGCCGGGCTTCGAGTGCAAGCAGGTCAACTACTCCGAGGTCGAGCCGGGCGCGATCAAGGCGTACCACATGCACCACCGCCAGACCGACGTGTGGTACGTGCCCCCGTGCGACAAGCTGCTGCTGGTGCTGCACGACTGCCGCAAGGGCTCGCCCACCGAGGGCGCGACCATGCGCTTCGTGCTCGGCGACGGCAAGGACCGCCTCGTGCGCATCCCGCCCGGCGTCGCCCACGGCACGCGCAACCTCGCGCCCGCCCGCGGCCGCATCATCTACCTCGTCGACGTGCAGTTCTCGGCCGACCCGAAGGAATGCGAC
>JBEATZ010000128.1:0-2706 GCA_041161695.1 Planctomycetota bacterium
CAACAAGCTGCGCGTGCTGTGCGTGCAGAACGAGGGTCCCCACTCGGTCGCGGACCTCAACCGCCGCATCGAGCAGCAGCTGAACGCCTTCGGCACCTGGTACCACGGCCGCCCGGTGCTCGTGACGCGCAACGATGCCGACCTCGGCCTCAACAACGGCGACCTGGGCGTGTGCCTGCACGTCGACGGCACTCCGAAGGTCTTCTTCGCCTCGGACACGACCGAGCCGCGCTCCTTCCTGCCCGAACAGCTGCCGGAGCACCGCACGGCGTGGGCCATGACCGTGCACAAGGCGCAGGGCTCCGAGGCCGACGAGGTGCTGCTGGTGCTGCCGCCGAAAGCCGAGGGACAGGTGGAGAAGTTGCTGCAGGCGCCGCTCGTCTACACCGGCCTCACGCGCGCGAAGGAGCGGGCCACGATCGTGGCCGACCGCGCGGTGCTGAAGAAGGCGCTCGGCACCTGGCCCACGCGCGCGAGCGGCCTCGCCGACGCGCTGCGTGCAGCGCTCGGCAGCTGACCCGCCCGCCTACTGCTTCTCCGCCACCCACTCGTTGTTGGCGCGGGCGCTGTCGGGGAAGACGCCGTCCGCGTCGACCACCACCTGCTTCACCTTCTTCTTCGCGCCTGCACTGCGCACGACGCGGTTGGAGCTGTGCCACACCTGCACGGGCAGCTTCACGTCCTCGGTGGTGTCGTCCTCGTAGGTGATGCGGTACTGGAGCGGCATCACCATGCGGTCGAGGTTGGTGAAGGTGATGCGGGCGCTGCGGCTGTCCGTTGCCTGCGTGACCGCATCGACGGCCTGGTCGAGTCGCGTCGATTCGACGAACCAGCCGCGCCAGAACCAGGCGAGGTCGGCGCCGGCTGCGTCCTCCATGGTGCGGTAGAAGTCGGCCGGGCGCGGCGACTTGTAGGCCCAGCGGCGGATGTAGGTGCGGAACGCATGGTCGAAGCGCTCGGGGCCGAGGATGTGTTCGCGCAGCAGCCGCATGCCCTGACCCGTCTTTCCGTACTGCAGCATGCCGATGGCCATGGCCGGCAGCTGGTCGGCAGGCGTGTCGATGGGCATGCCGTCGGAACCGGGCAGGCGCATGCCGCCGCCACTGCGCGCGCGGCGCCCGGGACGCGGGGCCTGTTCCTGCTGCGGGCCGTACCAGTCCTCGTCGGAGTAGCCGTTGATGAAGGTGTTGAAGCCCTCGTCCATCCACGCGTGCCGGCGCTCGTCGGTGTTGACGATCATGGGGAACCACGTGTGCCCCGCCTCGTGCGTGGTGACGCCCCAGAGCGCACGCTCGTTGTTGCCCGCGGCGCAGAAGAGGATCATGGGGTACTCCATGCCGCCCTCGACACCGGCCACGTTGGTCATCACCGGGTACGGGTACTCGAACCAGCGCCTGCTGTAGCCCGCGAGCGACTTGCGCAGCATCTGGGTCGACTTGGACCACGCGCCCGCGCACTCCTCGGGATAGGCCGACATGCACAGCACCTTGCTGGCTGCATTGGCATCGATCACGGCGCCATCGAGGATGAACGCCGGCGACGCCGCCCAGGCGACGGTGCGCACCTTCTCGGCACGGAAGCGCCAGGTGAGCGGCCCCTCCCCGGCAGGCCGGCTCGCCGCGGTCCCCACCTCGTCCTTCGCGACGATGGCGACGGTCTCCTCGCTGGCCTTCGCGCGCGCGAAGCGCTGCTGCTGCTCGCTGGTGAACACGTCCTGCGGGTTGAGCAGTTCGCCGCTCGCCACGACGACGTGGTCGCGCGGCACGGTGATGTTGAGCTGGTAGGTGCCGAAGTTGGTGTAGAACTCGCCGCCGCCGATGTACGGCAGGGTGTTCCAGCCATGCACGTCGTCGTAGACGGCCACGGCCGGGAACCACTGGGCCAGCTCCCAGATGATGCCCTTCTTCGTCTGCATGGTCCCGTAGCGACGGAACACGCGCTCGGGCACGACGAACGACCACTCGACCTCGAACACGAACTGCTTGCCGGGCTGCAGCGCCTCGGGCAGGTCGATGCGCATCATCGTGTCGTACACGCTGTAGTCGAGGCGGCTGCCGTTGGCCGCCACCTTGTGGAGCGCGACGCCATCGGTGGTGTCCGAGTCACCGCCCATCAGGCTGCCGCCGTCGGTGAGGGTGCTGATGCTGTCGGGCCGCAGGCAGTTCTGCTCGAGGTGCACCCACACGTACTCGAGGGTGTGCGGCGAGTTGTTGTGGTAGGTGACCGTCTCGCGGCCGCGCACGGTGCGGGCCTCGGGCTCGAGTGCGACGTCGATGACGTAGTCGGCCTGCTGCTGCCAGTACTCCGGGCCCGGCGCGCCGGAACCGAGGCGCATGCCGTTCGGTGCAGGCAGGTCGAGCGCACTGAAGATGGAGTGGTCGGCCCTGGGCTCGACGCGACGCGTCCAGTTCTGCCGGGGCTGCTGCTGGGTTTGCGGCGGCTGCTGCGGCGCCGGGGGAGCAGCGGGTGCAGCAGGCTCCTGCGCGAAGAGGCCGGTGGCGAGGAACAGGAACAACGAGGCGATGCGGGTCGTGGTCATCTGGAACCTTCGGCTGCGGATGCTAGCGCCCGGGTCCAGCGGGGGCCGCCGCCTCGTCGCGGTTGTTGCCCATCCGTTGCACGCGCATACTCGCACCCGTGCCCCGTCCCGCTGCATGGCTCACGACCGCGCTGGCCCTTGCCTGCGCGAACACCGCCTACCTGTCG
>JBEATZ010000143.1:0-5923 GCA_041161695.1 Planctomycetota bacterium
CCAGCAGCACCTCGACCGAACCGCCGCCGACGTCCACGAGCAGCGAGCGTCCTTCGCGCAGGTCGACCCTGCTCTGCACGCCGAGCCCCAGCAGGTAGGCCTCCTCGGTGCCGCTGATCACCTCGATCTCGATGCCCGAGGCCTCGCGCACCTGGTCGATCACCACGTCGCGGTTGCGCGCATCGCGCATGGCGCTCGTCGCCACGGCCCGGATGTGCTTCACGCCCGCCCGGTCGCACCCGGCACGGAAGCGCCTGAAGGCATCCACCACGGCACGCACCGTCGGCTCGGGGATCTTGCCGCCGTGGAACACGTCCCGCCCGAGCCGGACGGGCAGCCGCTGGCTGTCCAGCACGGCTGGGACCGTGCGGCCCGGGGCGACCTCGACGACCATCATGCGGATCGCGTTGGACCCCATGTCGACGATGCCGAGGCGCACGAGTTCAGTCATGCCGCGCAGGCTACGGAACCACGCGGGTCGGCGGAAGCACCGCTGCACCGCGGGTGCTCCTCCTCGTATGCTCGCAGCGTGCACCCTGGCGACCCGGAACGACCGAGCGAGCCGCTGTCCTCCACCCTCCGCCACGTCCAGGCGGCGCAGGGTGGCGGTGACGACGGCACCTCGTGGGCCAACCTCGAGTCGCGGATCCGCGACTGGGTCCATGCTGCAACCATGGGCACCAACCTGCCGGCCGACCGCAGTCTCGAGGACCTGCAGCAGGACGTGCTCCTGCAGGTGTTCAAGGATCTCGACGAGTTCGTGGTCGAACCCGGTGCGTCGTTCAGCGGCTGGGTGCGCACCATCGCGCAGCGGAAGCTCGGGGACCTCTGGCGCAGGGCGCGTGCCACCAAGCGCGGCAAGGGCAAGGCTCGCCACCTGAGCGAGTTCGACGAGACCGGTGGCCAGGACCACTTCGCCGACCCGAAGGTGGAGCGGCAGAGCATGATCGTGCGGCACAAGGAACTGCAGGAGCGCCTCGTGGAGGCGCTCGAGGAGCTCGGCGACAAGCACCGGCGCGTCATCGAGCTGCGCCTGTTCCAGGGCCGCCCCTTCGTCGAGGTGGCCGCCGAGCTGGGCTACGACAAGGAGGTCACGGTCCGTTCGATCTACCTGCGCGCCGTGCGGCGCCTGCAGGTGCTGCTCGAGGACTTCGCCTGACCCGGTCGGTCAGCTGTCGGTGCGCTGGCGCGCGCGCAGCTCCGCGAGCGTACGCCGCGCCTCGGCGATGCGCGCACGCAGCTCGGCCACGCGGCGCTCGAAGGCCGCCTCGTTCGACTGCTGCTGCGCTGCCTGCCTGAGTTGTTCGGCTTCCGCGCGGGCAACTGCGAGCTGCTGTGCGGATGCGGCTGCACCTCGGGCGGCCGCTGCTTCCGTGTCGGCGAGTTTCTTGGTCAGCAGGTCGCGCTCGGTCCGGAGTTCGCGAGCCATCGACTCGGTGCCCTGCACCGCTGCAGCGAGCTTCTGCTCGAGTTCGGTCATCCGGGCCGCGGCGTTTGCCGTTGCCTTGTCGAGCTCGACGCGCAGCGCGGCGAGTTCGCGAGCATGGTTCTCGCGCAGTGCGGTGACTTCCTTCTGTGCGCCCTCGCGCGCTGCGGCCAGTTCTCGCTGTCCGTTTTCTCGCGCCGCGGCAAGTTCCTTCTCCCGCGTCTCGCGCAGGGTGGCGAACTCCTTCTCCTGGTTGGTGCGGAGGGTGACGAACTCCCTCTCGTGGGCGGTGCGCAGCGTCGCCATCTCCGCCTGGTGGTCCGCCTGCAGCTTCGCTGCCTGCTGTTCCGACTGGCTCCGCAGCTCGGCGAGCTGCTGCTGCAACTGGGCGATGGCGGCGTCGCGCGTGGCCGTCAGCTGCTTCGCGGCCTGTTCCTCCTTCGCGAGCCTTGCCTCGAGCGCCTCGAACTCCTTCTCGCGGGCGCGCAGCCCTGCCGTGGCCTCCGCCAGCATCTTCTGCTGTTCGACGCGCTCGGCCTCGGCCATCCGGCGCAGGGTGTCGAGTTCCTTGTCCTTCGCGGCCATTGCGGCCTTGGCCTCTGCCGCTGCCTGCTTTGCCGCCGCCTCCAGCATGGCGAGTTGCTTCGCCCGTGCCTCGAGTTCGGCCTTGGCCTTCTGCTGGGCATCCTGGAGCTGCTTCTGCAGTTCCTTCTGCGCCTGCGTGAGCGCCTCAACGCTGGCGCGCGCCTTGGTGACCTGCTCGCGCTCCTTCGTCAGGTCACCGGACGCGGCGTCGAGCTTCATGCGCAGGTGCATCGCCAGTTCGGCTGCCGACTTCTTCTCCGCGCCCGCGAGCGCCTCGAGTTCGCGGTGCTTGCGTTCCAGGTTCTGCACCTCGGTCTGCAGTTCCCGGATCCTTCCCTCCTGTGCGGCGCGCGCCTCGGGCGACTGCAGCCTCTCGAGGTAGCGGTCCATGCGCTCGAGCCGCACGGAGAGGTCCTGGAAGGCCCGCGCGAGCGGATCCTGTGCCGCACGCCGCTCCTGCGCCTCGAGTGCGGGCGCGAGGGCGAGGGCGGTGCAGATCAGCAGCGACGACAGTCGGATCATGGTGCGGGGCGGGGGGCAGAACTGCACTGCAGACGTTGCAGTCCGGAGTCGACCATCCCAAGCTAGCAGATGCCGGCCGGTTTGGGTCGGCATCTTGCCATGGCTGTCGATCGACATCTCGGTGCTGCATGGGCCTCGGTGCACGCCCCGCACGATCCGCGCAGCCTGCTCGTCTGGTTGCTGGAGCGCAGGTTCCATGGACTCGGCGTCGCGCCTGCGGCCCGGGCGATGGACTGGGTGGCCGTGCGCGAGGTGGCATCGGACCTTCCCGTCTCGTTTCCGGTCGTGCGTGCCGGTTCCTTCCTCGCCGAGGTCGAACCCACCGCCGGCGCCGCGTCGTCCAGCGACGGCGAGCAGCAGGTGGCCCATGCCGCAGTGGCCGAGGCCGTGCGCGTCGCACGGATCCTCGGTACGCCGCACGTGGTTCTCAGTCCGGGACTGGTGCCGGTCTTCGGAGAGGTCGAGCACCAGGACCTCGGCGATCCCTCTGCAGGCTGGACGCGGGAACGCGCCATGGCCCTGCTGGCCCGGCGCGCGACCGGGCTCGCGCCCGCGCTCGATCGCACGTGCCGCTTCCTCCATGCCGTCGCGCGCCGGTACCCGGAGTTCCGGTTCTCCCTCACGACCAGCCGCAACCTGCGCACGGTCGCGGACCACCGGGGGCTGGAGGCGATCTACGAAGACCTCGCGAGCCTCGGTCTCGGCTACTGGCACGATGCCGCGGTGGTGGCGCGGCGCGAGCAACTGCTGGGGGAGAGCCAGGGCGAATGGCTCGAACGGTTCGGGCGGAGGCTCTCCGGACTCAGCATGGCGGATGCCTCGGAAGAGGGCCTCGGCCTGCTGCCGGGCACCGGGGTCGTCGACTGGGCCGCGCTCGCGGCTGCGACGCCGCGCGCCGGCCATGCACTGCCGGCCGTACTCGAACTGGATCCCGCGGTGGATCCCCGCGAAATGCCGGGAGCCCGCTCCTTCCTCGACCGCCACGGGCTGTAGCCTTCCCCGCCACGTCCTGCGATGGACCCACAGGCCCCACACCCGGACCAGCCGACCGTCTACGACGCCGCAGAGCGCGCGCGCACGCTCGTCTCCCTGCTCCGCAGCCGCAGGCGGTTGTTGGTGATGACCCACACCAACCCGGACCCCGACTCGCTTGGCAGCGCCATGGGCTTGTGCGAACTCGCCGCCCAGGTCGCGCGGATCCCCAGCGCGATCGCGATGAGCGGCCAGATCCTGCGCGCCGAGAACCAGGCGATGGTGCGCGAACTGGAGATCCCGCTCACGCCCGTTGCCGAGGTGGACTTCGCCGCCCACGACTGCATCGCGCTCGTGGACACGCAGCCGGCCTTCGGCCACACGCTGGTCCCGGCAGGCGCGAACATCGACATCGTCGTCGACCACCACATCTGCCCGGACCCGGACCAGCAGCACCCGGACGTGGCATTCCAGGACGTGCGCATCGGCGTCGGCGCCACCAGCACCGTGGTGACCAGCTACCTGATGGAGTCAGGCGTGCAACCCTCGCGGCAGGTGGCCACCGCCCTCGCCTACGGCATCCGCACCGACACCGCGGACCTCTCGCGCAACGTGAGCGAACTGGACCTGCGGGCCTTCGACTTCCTGCTGCCGCACGTCGACCGCCAGAAGATGGTCGCGATCACGCGACCGCGCCTGCCGGCCGCGTACTACGTGACGCTGCGTGCGGCGCTCTCCAAGGTGCGCATCTACGACAACCTCGTGCTGTGCTCGATCGGGCGCACGCGCAGCGCGGAGATGGTGGCCGAGGTCGCCGACCTGCTGATGCGCATGCAGGGCGCGCGCGCCGTGTTCTGCGGCGGCATGGTCGAGAACACCTACTTCGTCTCGGTGCGCACCGACCCGGCCTTCGCGGACGCCTGGCGGCTCATCCGCCAGGCCATCGGCGACGAGCCCGGCACCTGCGGCGGGCACGGTTCCGTGGCGGGAGGCAGCATCCGCCTGCCCGATGGCGACCACCGCACCCTGATGCGGCTCGAGCGCCGCCTGGACCGCAACATCCGCAAGGCGCTCGACGTGATGGACGTCAGCCCGGCATTCCTCGGTGACAACGACGACTGAGGTCCGGCACGACACGGTGTTCCGCCCCGTTCGCCAGCCGCCGGTCCCCAACTGAGGCAGTTCCCGACCCCGAGGGGCGTTCCCTGCCCCCTCCACCCGACTACTCTCTGTCTCCCTGATGCTCCCCGGCCCCGGATCCATGCTGCTGGCACTCGCCTCGCTCGTCGCCCTTGCCGGCGGCCTCGCGGCGCAGGCTGCGCCCAAGGCGCCGCAGCCACCGGTGTGTTTCCTGCCGAACACCGGCCAGTGGGATGCGGTCGTGCGCCATGCGCTGCGCGGCAGCGGTGTCGACGGCTGGGTCCACGACGACGGTTTCACGCTGCGCTGGCAGGAGTGGGACGATGCAGGCCGCGGCGTTGCGCGATCCTCCCGCGGCACCGTGGTGCGGCTGCGACTCGCGGGCGGCAGCGCGCATGCGGTCCGCACGGAGCAGCCGCTGGCGGGCCTGCACCACGTGCTGGTCGGCGGTGATCCTGCGCGGCACGCGCGCGACCTGCAGGGTCATGCCGTGCTGGTGCTCGAGGACGTGCTGCCAGGCATCGGCATGCGGCTGCGCTCGATGCCCGCGGCAGAGGGTGCGATCGAGTACGACCTGCTGCTCGCGCCGGGTGCCGACCTCGGCGCCGTGCGGATGCAGGTCGAGGGCGCCCGCGCCCTCGTGCTGGAGGCCGATGGTTCGCTCCGCACCGAGTGCACGCTGCCCGATGGTTCCACGCTGGCGATGCGCCAGCCGCCGCCCGTGGCGTGGCAGCTGCAGGGTGGCCTTCGCATCCCCGTCACCTGCTCGTTCCGGTTGCTCGGGCCGCTTGCGTACGGATTCGAGGCAGCGTCGCTCGACCCCTGCCTGCCGCTGGTGGTGGACCCCGGAGTCGTCTGGAGCAGCTTCCTCGGTGGCAGCGCATCCGATGCGATCAACGACGTCGAGTGGGTGCCTGGCACCGGCGTGTTCTGCGGCGGCTGGGCGAGCGCCTCCGACTTCCCGACGACGACCGGCGCTTTCCAGCGCAACGGCGCCCAGGACGGTTTCGTCGCGTGCTTTGCCGAGGACGGCACCACGCTGCTCCATGCCACGTACCTCGGCGGCAGCGGCGCCGAGGAGGTGAGGGCCATCGCCGTCGACGCCCAGCAGCGCGTGACCGCGGTGGGCTTCACCAACTCGGCTTCGTTCCCGGTGACCGCCGGCGCCTTCCAGTCCGTCTACCGCGGCGCGAGTTCCTTCCTGCAGGTTGGCGACGGCTTCGTCGCGCGCCTCGCCGCAGGCGGCGGTTCGCTCACGGGTTCGACCTTCCTCGGCGG
>JBEATZ010000145.1:0-2850 GCA_041161695.1 Planctomycetota bacterium
AAGATGCAGCGCTTCATCGACCGCTTCGGCACGCACGTGGCCAAGGCGGCGCAGGCCCAGAGTCGCGCCAAGAAGATGGACAAGATCGAGCGCCTCGAGCCGCCCAGGCGGCGCGAGGTCGTGCCGTTCGCGTTCCAGCGCCCGCCGCGCATCGGCGAGGACGTCGTGACCCTGCTGGGCATCGACAAGCGCTTCGGCGCACGCACCATCTACGACGGCTTCGACTTCGAGGTGAAGCGCGGCGAGCGCTGGTGTGTGATGGGCCAGAACGGTGCCGGCAAGAGCACGTTGCTCAAGATGATCGTGGGCGCACTGGAGCCGGACAACGGCACCATCAAGGTCGGCCCCAGCGCCAAGGTCGGCTACTTCGCGCAGCAGGCTCTCGACATCCTCGACCCCGACCTGACGGTGTGGGAGATGCTGGACTCGAGGTTCCCGCTCGCACCCACCGGCACCAAGCGCAACCTGCTGGGCGGCTTCCAGTTCTCGGGCAACGACGTGGAGAAGCGCGTGAGCGTGCTGAGCGGCGGCGAGAAGTCCCGCCTCGTGCTCGCCATCATGCTCTTCGACCCGCCCAACTTCCTGGTGCTCGACGAGCCCACCAACCACCTCGACCTCGTCACCAAGGAGATGCTCGTGCAGACCCTGCGCGACTACGAGGGGGCGATGATCTTCGTGTCCCACGACCGCACCTTCCTGCGCGGTCTCGCCAACCGCGTGCTCGACGTGAGCGCCTGCCCGGACGGCGGTGCGCCCTCGATCTACCCGGGCAGCTACCCCGAGTGGGTCGAGAAGACGGGCATGGAAGCGCCCGGCGTGCACAGCTGAGCCGCGTGCTCAGCGCTGCTTCCCGGCGCGCTCCTCCGCCATCGCGGCGAGGCGCACCTCGCCCAGCGGCGGCAGTTCGGGCGGTCGCATGCTGTCGGCAAGTTCCTGCGCGAAGTCCCGCTGCAGGCGGCGGTTGACCAGCGCGGTGACGCCCATGGCCACGACGGCGCCAAGGGTGGCGAGCGCCATGTCCTTGTGCGCATCCCACTCGTCGCCCTGCGTACCCAGGTAGCTCTGCCCGACATCCGCAGCCACGATCATGGCCACGGCCCATTCCATCAGTTCGTACAGGGCACTCAGGGACAGCGTGACGTCGAGCGGCAGCAGGTAGCCCCACACGCCGCGCACGCGCACGAGCCGCACGAAGAGTTCGCGGATCGGGTACGCGCACAGCAGGCCGAAGGCGAAGTGGACGAGGCGATCGAAGTGGTTGCGACGGAAGCCCCAGGTGCCTTGGAAGCTGTAGTCCTCGATGCCGGCGAGCGCCGCGCCTCGCGCGAACCACTGCTCGTAGGGGACCTCCGAGTACGTGTAGTGGGCCCCGACCACGTGCAGGCACAGGAAGGCGAAGAGCAGCAGGTGGCTGAGATTCGAGAACAGCCGCAGGCGGCGCGCCCAGAGCAGGAAGGCGAGGACCGCGACGGTGAGGAGGTGCTCGATGAGGAAGTCGGCGGGGAACCGCGGTTCGATCGCCCACACCGCGAACCAGCACGCGAAAACGCCCAGCAGCACCGCCGGCAGCCTCGGCGAGGACAGCAACCGCAGCAGCAAGCCGCGCCTTGTCGGACCAGTGGCATGCGCAGGCGTCGATGGCATCGCAGGTCCCTCGGGACTCCAACGGCAACTCTGCCTCGGCACACGGGCTGAGGCCATACGCCCACCTCCAAGGAAACCATGGCTATAGTGCGCAGCCTGCCATGAGACGCACCCACCGGATCCTCCCGGCCCTCGCCCTGCTCACTGCCACCGCGCCGCTGGCAGCCCAGTGGCCCTCGACCCCCACCAACCTCGGCGTGGGGCTCGCCGCCAGCGAACAGGTGCTCCTCAAGATCGCGCCCACCGCCGATGGCGGCTGTTACATCGGGTGGTTCGACCTGAGCACGGGCACCTACACGGTGCGCCTGCAGCGCCTCGATCCGGCAGGCATCCCGCTCTGGGGCCCGACCGGCATCCTCGTCAGCAACAACCCGCAGTCGACCTCCCTCGTCGACTGGGACCTGATGTGCGATCGCGACGACCACTGCGTCCTCGCCTTCACCGACACGCGCGCCGGCGGCGACCTCGACATCTACGCCTACCGCATCAGCCCCGCAGGCGGGTTCACCTGGGGCCCGAACGGGCTCGCGCTCTCGAACAACGCCGACTACGAACCCAACCCGCGCATCTGCCAGACGACCGACGGCGACCTCGTGTTCGTGTGGCCCAACACGGGCCTGCGCACCATCCAGCTGCAGCGCGTCGACGCTGCCGGCACGACCCGCTACGGCGCCAACGGCATCTCGGTTCCCGGCGACACCGGCGCAACGCCTGCCTTCAGCTCGGTCGTCGCCGCCGACAACGGCGGGTTCATTGTCAGCTGGGTGCGCACCACCTCCTTCAGCGGCGCGCGGCACATCCACGCCCAGAAGTTCGACGCGCTCGGCACGGCGCTCTGGAACGGCGGCACCCGCCTCGCGGTGTTCGACTCGTCGTCGCTGCCCATCGCCCACGACCCCAAGCTGATCTCCGACGGCCTCGGCGGCGCCGTGTTCGCCTGGCACGCCGCGCCGACCCAGCAGTTCACGGCCCTCGTGCAGCGCGTCCTCGCCAACGGCACCGAGGCATTCCCGCACAATGGCGTGGCGGTGGCACAGGTGCCCACCAGTTGCTTCGACCCGGCCATCACCTTCGATCCCCAGACCAGCGAGATCATCGCGTTCTGGAACGAGCGCGACCTCAACCAGTCGAGCTGGGGCATCTCGGCGCAGCTCATCGATGCCGGCGGCAACCGCATGTGGACCAACACCGGCACGGTGCTGCTGC
>JBEATZ010000164.1:0-5606 GCA_041161695.1 Planctomycetota bacterium
CGGCAAGGTGCATGTCGGCGCGCTGCACGGCGGGCACGGCCTTGGCCTTCTCCAGCGCGGCGAGAGCTGCCTTGGCGTCGCCGGTGGCGAGCAGTTGCTCCGCCTCCAGTTCGGCGATCACGTCGAGGGCGGCGCGCACCTCGTCGGTCGCCGGGCGGCGCGCGTCTTCCATCGCCTGCTTCACCTTGTCCTCGGGCTCCTTGCGGTCGAGGGCGCCCGCCTCGGCCTCGTCCATCGCCTTCGCCCGCTTCGCCCGCACCTGCGCGAGCAGCTGGCGCGCGTCCGCGATCACGCTGGCGCCGCCGTCGGTGTCGCCGATGCGGAACCGCGCGCGACCGAGCACGGCGAGGCGCGCGGCCTCGAGCTTGCCGTCCTCAACCGGGTCGAGGTACCCGTCGCGGTGCAGCTCGACGGCGCGCTGCCAGAGCTCGTGGTCCTCGCAGAGGTCGAGCAGCCGCGACCGGCCGTACCCGGCGATGTCCGCACCCTTCGACAGCACGTTCTTGTCGGGGTGGCGCGGCAACTCGACGAGGTTGGTGGCGATGCCGAGCGCATCGTGCACGCGACCGACGTGGCTGAGGCTGCGCGCGAGCCACTCCTGGTTGTGCCCGTAGTTGTGGATGGCGAAGGGCATCACGCGGTCGCGCACCATGAACGCGTGGTCGACGCGGCTGGAGGCTTCCTGCTGGAAGGCCGCGTCGGCATGGCGGTTGAGCTTGGCGAAGATGTGGCCGCCCATGTGCCACTGGTGGGCGATACCCGGGGCCGTCGCCCCCAGCGCCACGGCGCTGTCGAGCGCGTACTCGGCCTTCTCGTTGTCCCAGAGGTGCACGCGGAAGTGGTGCGCGGGGTGGTTCGGCACCGCGCGGAACACCTCGTCCAGCAGCCCGTCTGCCGCGAGGTGGCTCGTGATCGGCAGTCCGTGCCCCTCGTTGCGCCACAGCTGGATGGCGAGGAGCGCGCGCAGCTCGATGTTGTGCGGGTCCTTGCGCAGCATGGCCTCCATGTCGCGCACGAGGTCGCGGCAGAGCTTCTTCTCGTCCCGCTTCTCGTTGCGCTTCGCGAGTTCCTCGCGCGCGCGCAGCTGCCTCGCCGCATCACCCGACTGCAGCTCGGCGCGCAGCCCGTCGTCCACCTGCAGGTACTTGGCCCACGCGTCGATCCAGCGCTGCTCGGCCTCGGTGGCACCCTTCTGCCGCTGCACGGCCTGGCCGATGAAGCCGGCAGCGCGCTTCGGGTCCTCGACATTGGCGAGCGCCATGCCCCAGTACGCCATCGCGCAGTCGGGGTGCAGCATCGCCACCTGGCGGAAGCTGCGCTCGGCCTCGAGGTACCAGAAGCCGTGCTGCTGGCAGACGGCCTGGTCGAAGAACGCCTGTGCGGCGGGACTGATGCCCTCGACCGGGAAGCGCACCGCGGGGTTGAGGCCCTGCATCAGGTAGGCAGCCTGGCGTGGCCCGCCGTCGAACTCGGCGCCGTGGCGCGAGTGGCCCCACGTGTCGTCCACCGGGCTGCGCTGTGCCGCGAGGGCCGGGGCGAACAGCAGGACGACCGACGCGGCGAGGCAGGAACGCATGCGCGCACCATAGCCGATGCGCGCAGGGGGCACGGCAACTCAGCTGCGCTTGCGGCCGGGCACGACGCCGGCCGCCGCCGCGGCGGCAACCAGTTGCTGCTGCACGCGGTTGCACATGATGTCGCACAGCTCCGCGGCGCGGTCGTCGGCGAGCGAGTAGACCACCTGCAGGCCGCGCTTCTCGCGCCGCACCCAGCCGGCCTGGTGCAGCACGCCGAGGTGCTTGGACACGTTGGCCTGCGTGAGGCCGCTGGCCTCGACCAACTCACCCACCGAGTGCTCGCCGCCGAACAACGCCTGCATCAGCCGGAGGCGCGAGGGCTCGGACAGGGCGCGGAACAGCTCCGCGACCCGCTCCAGCATGGCTTCCGGCATCTGCTGCCTGGCTTTCACGTCTTTGCTCCGGTACCGGTCTCGGCCGGCAGGTCCTTGCGCTCGGCCCACTCGGTCCACGAGCCGTTGAACCACTTCACGTCCTTGTACCCGAGCATGTGGCGGAGCAGGAAGTACGTCGTGCTGGCGGTGTGGCCGGTGCGGCAGTTGACGACGATCGAGTCGTCCGGGGCGAAGCCCAGGGCATCGTACTGCTTGCGCAGTTCGTCTGCGGCGAGCCACCAGTGGCCGCTCTCGGTGCGCACGAGGTCCTTCGAGAACAGCCGGTTGCGCGCGCCGGGGATGTGGCCGGGTCGCGCCTCGGTCGACTTGTCGCCCACGAAGAAGTCCGTGGGCCGCACGTCGAGGATCTCGACGTCCCTGGCCTGGACGCGCTGCGCCAGCTGGTCGACCGTGATGGTGAAGTCGTCGGCATCGGCAATCGGTGCGTACTGCGCAGGCGTGACTGCCACCGCGGCGCCGTCCATCGGCAGCTGGTCGGCGGCCCAGCGCAGCAACCCGCCCTCGAGGATCGCGAGCCGACGGTGGCCTGCGCGCAGGAACGCGAGGGCCACC
Source organism: Planctomycetota bacterium (assembly GCA_041161695.1). Lineage (GTDB taxonomy): Bacteria > Planctomycetota > UBA1135 > UBA1135 > UBA2386 > JBEATZ01. The sequence goes on from JBEATZ010000164.1 coordinate 2,525, forward strand.
TGCGTGGCATCCTGCATCTTGTCCTCGGCGTACAGCACGACCGGGGTGTCGTTGCCGATGCCCAGCGCGCCGAAGCGCGCAGCCAGCTTGTCGGCAGGCTGCAGGAACAGCTCCTTCTCGCCGAACTTGTCGCGCATCCCCTTCACCGGCAGGTGCACCGCGCCGCGCACGTGCATGCGCTCGTGGTCGGCCTTGTTCTCGCGCACGTCCACCACCGTGACCTTGCCGAGGCGCTCGGCGAGCCAGCGGGTGGAGACGACCGTGGGCGCAGTGAGGTCTGCGGGATCCGTGGCCCAGGGCTTCACTGTCGCAGGGGCCGGCTGGCCTGCGCGCAGGAAGAAGGCGCGCCGCAGTGCGAACAGCTGTGCGCCGGCCTTGGCCGTGGCTTCGTCCGCGGCGCCGCGCAGGGAGGGCGGCGTGAGCACGCGGGCGCGGAACTCGTCGAGGCCGCCGTCGAGCACGAGCACGTTGGTGCGGCCGCGCCGCTGCAGCTCGATCCACGCCTGCGCAGGGTGCGCAGGCCCGTTGGAGTAGAGCACCACCAGTTCGGGGTTGCGGGCGAACAGCGCATCGCCGGGGGCGCCGAGCAGTTCGGGCACCGTCATGTGCACGGCCTGCGGCAGGTGCCACTGCGCGTACTCGGCGGCAGGACGCACGTCGACCAGCGCGAGGCCGGAAGCACCGGCCATGATGCGAACGGCAAGGTCCTCGGCATCGATGTGGTCGGCGCCGGTCTCGATGGCCGCGAGCGCCGCATCGGGCACGCCACCGGCCTCACGCGAACCACCGCCCCCCAGCACGAGCGCGGCGACGACGAGGAAGACCATGGCGCCCAGCGCCACGACGGGACCCTTGCGATCTTCGGAAACAGCGTTCATGGATTCCTCCTTGCAGCACTCCACTGCTCGACCCTGGTGGCGCCCACGAAGGCGCCCAGGGCAACGACCGTGAGGCCGAGCGCGCCCATGAGAGGCGAGACACCCAGCAGTTCGGGGATCGAGCAACTGGCGCAGAGGCCCTTGCTCGCGAAATCGGCGACCGACTCGTACAGCGATGCGAACACGAGGCTGCCCGCACCGGCGGCAGCCAGGAACACGATGGCGTCGATGCGGCCCGACGCGGCGCCCACGGCCGCGGTGCCGGGGCACCAGCCGCCCGTCACGAAGCCTGCGCCGAAGACCAGCCCGCCGACCACCTGCGGCCAGACGGCGGTCTCGGGCACGGCCAGCGCCGACAGGTCGACGTACCCGCCGGCAGCCAGCAGGTGCAGGCCCAGCGAGCAGGTGACCATGGCCGAGAACATCACCTTCAGCACGGCGAAGTCCTCGAAGTAGAAGATCGAGGTGAGCTTGCGGCTGCTGCCGAAGCCCGCGCGCTCCAGCCAGAACCCGAAGAGTGCACCGATCACGAGCGAGAGCGCGAAGCCGAGCGGCCCGTCGAGCAGGCCTTGTTCGAAGAGGTTCATCAGCGCCACTCCTTCTGCACCAGCGGGGCCACGAGGAACGCGGAGGCGAACGTCGCCCCCGTGAAGGCGAAGGCGCCGCCCTGGAGCAGCGCGCCGCCGGAGAGGGCCTGCCCCGAGGTGCAGCCCATCGCGAAGCGCGAGCCGATGCCCACGGCGAGTCCGCCGAGGATCGTCAGGGCGAGCCGCAGGCCGGAGCCCGCGCCGGGGCCACGCTCGACGACGAGCCGCGTGCGCCCCGCGTGCAGGGCGGACAGGAAGCCGCCTGCGAGCAGGCCCGCGAACATGAACACGAGGTAGTAGTGCAGGGCACTGCCACCCTCGAACCACCCGCCGATGTAGGGGCTGGATTCTGCAGCCTGCGGGGCCATGGCGTGCGCGGCCTGCGCGGCGATGCGCGAGATGGCTCCCGAGGCCCCCATGCCGGTGCCGAGCACCAGGTAGGAGAGCAGCAGCGTGAGCCCGAGGCCGATGCCGGCGAGGTACGGGTTCCAGAACGGTCTTGGTTGCATGGTTGGTCTCCGGTTCAGCAGCCTGCGCTGCGCTTCTTGGTGGCCTTGGCGGGTGCAGCCGCCTGCCCCCCTGCTGCGGGCAGGGCGGCGGGGACCGGCATGGGCGCACCCGTGCCGAGCTCGACCTCGCGGTACCAGCCGGTGACGCCACCCACGAGCGCGTGCAGCACGCGGCCGGGCTTGCGGGCCATGAGCGCGCCGGCAGCGGCAAATGCGTACGAGCCGTCGTGGTCGAGCAGCACGACCTGCGCTTCCGCGGGCGCTGCCTCGATCGCTGCCTCGAGGTCCTCGAGCTTCAGGTTGCGCGACCCGGGCACGGCCCAGTCGGCGAACTGCCAGCCGAGGCGGATGTCGAGCAGCACGAGCTTCGAGGGATCGGTGCGCAGCTGGTGTGCGAGCTGCGAGGCGACGATGGCGGCAGGCATCGTGATCCCCGCGACCTGCTGGACCATCCGGCCCTTCACCGGCAGGCCAGCCTCCACCCATGCGTCGAGTCCGCCCTCGAGCGAACCCACGTCCGCGAACCCGAGCCGCTCGGCGAGGCCCACGGCCATCATGCTGCGGTAGGCGCTCGCACAGACCATGAGCACGGGCTGCGACTTGTCGAGCATCTGCGCGAAGCGCGGCGACTCGGTCACCGGGATGTTGCCCACGTCGCCGAGGCGCATGTCCTCGAACTCGTCGGTCGTGCGCACGTCCACCACCAGCGGTTCCTTGCCTGCCTGCATGAGTGCGTGGAGGTCCTTGGGCGCCAGCAGCCTGCTCTTCTGCACCGGCAGGCCCGCCTGCTCCCAGGCAGCCATGCCGCCCTGCAGCCAGCCGGTCACGGTGTCGATGCCGATGCGGCGCAGGCGGAACGCGCCCTCGCGTACCTCGGCCTCGGACCCGACGAGGTGGATCTTCGCGTCGAAGGGGATGGCGATGCCGGTCCACGTGTCGAGGCGACCGCGCAACGCGATGTTGATTGCACCGCGGATGTGGCCTGCCCCGTACTCGGCGTGGTCGCGCAGGTCCACGACCCAGCCGCCTGCCTGCACGGCCGCGTTCAGGGTCGCTGCATCCACTGCCGGCGGCATCACCTCGACGCGCTCGACGACGGGCGGTCCCT
>JBEATZ010000189.1:0-4394 GCA_041161695.1 Planctomycetota bacterium
TCTCCGTGGCGAACACGGCGAGGCCGGGAGCCGCGACCACCGGGCCCTCCCGGTCGCCCCGGCGGGGCCACGGCATCGCACGGCGGTCCGTGCCGCGCCGCGGGGGGACGGTGCGCGTGAACGCGAGCGTCTCGGCAGGAGAACCGGCGAACCCCGCGGCACGCCCTTCCTGGAGGACGGTGCGCATGTCGACGCGCTGCAGGTCGGGGAAGCGGGAACGGATCCAGTCCGCCGGGGACTGCTGGGCGTGCGCGGACAAGGCGCAACATGCGATGGCGAGGGCTAGGGGTACGGCGCGCACGAGGACTCCTCCTTCCCATGAGGGAAGTACGGTTCGGGGACCGTGAGAGGATAGCTCAACGCCGCAGCGCGGGGCGGCTGGCCGCATGCCCGACGGGACGGGCAGTGCACCCGGGTGCAAGAGCCCCGTGGCAACGGCGCCACGGCGGCGCAGGTCAGGCCAGTTCGCCCTGGATGCGCTGCAGCAGGCGCTGGGTCGCGCGGATGCCGTCGTCCTCGCCGAGGTTGCTGCCCTCGTACTCGATGCCCACGAAGCCGCGGTACCCGTGCTCCATCACCACGATGCGCATCATGCGGTGGTAGTCGGTGCGGGTCTCCTCGCCCTTCTCGTCGAAGTCGTGGGACTTGGCGCTCACGGCCTTCGCGAACGGCATCAGCTCCGAGACGCCCTGGTAGCGGTCGTACTCCTGGTCCTTGCCGATGCGGAAGTTGCCGAAGTCCGGCAGGGAGCCCACGCGCGGGTTGCGGGTGGCGGCGAGCACCTCGCGCAGCCACGAGCCATCCGAGGACAACCCGCCGTGGTTCTCGACCAGCACCGACAGGCGGTAGGGCTCGGCTGCAGCGGCCAGTTGCACCAGGCCGTCGACGCAGAGCTTGGACTGCTCCTCGCGGCTGCCGGAACTGCCGGCGTTCACGCGGATCGCGTGGCAACCGAGGAAGGCTGCGGCCTCCATCCACCGCCGGTGGTTCTCGACCGTCTGGCGCCTGCGGCCGGCATCGGGATCGCCGACCTGGCCCTCGCCGTCGCACATGATGAGCAGGCTCTTCACGCCCTCGGCATCACACCGCGAACGCAGGTCGGCGAGGTAGCCGGTCTGGCCCACGCGGTCCCGGTAGAAGCTGTTCACGTACTCGACGGCATCGATGCCGAAGCTGCGCGCCTTCCCGGGGAAGTCGATGGGATCCAGTTCGCCGGACTGGTGCGCCTTGTGGAGCGACCACTGTGCGAGGCTGACCTGGAACGGCACGGCGCGCGTGCGCGGCCAGAAGCAGCCGGCGAGACCGGCCGTGGCGAGCGACGCCGCACCGAGGGTCGAGGTGCGCAGGAACGACCGACGATCGAGGTGGGACATGTGCGGGATTGGACGCACGATGCCTGCGCCGCGCAAGGCAAGGAGCGCGACATTGCCTTGCCATCGGCAGCCGGGATCGACAATCTTCGGTCCGCCGTGGCCACCCTGCCGCACACGTGCTCCATCCATGACCGAACCTGCACTCTCCCTGAACCACGTGACCAAGCGCTTCGGCGCGTTCACGGCAGTCGACGACGTCAGCGTCGAGATCCCGCGCGGCTGCATCTACGGATTCCTCGGCCAGAACGGGGCCGGCAAGACCACCACCATCCGCATGGTGATGAGCATCTTCCACCCCGACTCGGGATCGATCCGGGTGCTGGGGGTGCCCGACGCGGCCATGGTGAAGGACCGGCTCGGCTACCTCCCGGAGGAGAAGGGGCTCTACAAGAAGATGCGCGCCGGCGAGATCGTCGCGTACTTCGGCAAGCTCAAGGGCATGGACCCCGACGTCGCCAACCGCAAGGCACGCGACCTCCTCGAGCGCTACGGGCTCGGCGCCTGGGTGGACAAGCGCTGTGAGTCGCTCTCGAAGGGCATGGGCCAGAAGGTCCAGCTGCTCGGCACGATCCTCCACGAGCCGGAGCTCGTCATCCTCGACGAGCCCTTCTCCGGCCTCGACCCCGTCAACCGCGACGTGTTCCGAGACCTCATCCTCGACATGAAGCGGAGCGGCAAGACCGTCATCTTCAGCACCCACGTGATGGAGCAGGCCGAACAGCTCTGCGACTACGTCATGATGATCCACAAGGGCAGGCTGCAGTTCAGCGGCTCGCTCGACCAGGTGAAGTCCGGCAGGCAGCACGGCATCCAGCTGACCTACGACGGCGACGGCTCCGTGCTGCGCCAGCTGCCCGGCGTCGCGCGGCTCAACGACCACGGCAAGCAGGCCGAGATCTTCCTGCAGCCGGGCACGGACTCGCAGGAGATCCTCGCGGCCCTCGTCGGCCGGGTCCGCATCCAGCGCTTCGACGTGCGCCAGCCCTCGCTGCACGAGATCTTCGTGAGCACCGTGGAGGAGGCCAACCGTGGCAAGTAAGTCCCTGCTGGTCGCCCAGCGCGAGTTCCTCGAGAACGTCCGCACCAAGACCTTCTGGATCGGCATCCTCGCCATGCCGCTCCTGCTGGTCGTGTCGCTCTGCGCAGGCTGGATCCTCGACCGGATGAAGGAACAGAAGACCTACACGGTCCTCGACCTGTCCGAGGACCAGCTCGGCAGCCGCATCGAGCGAGCGGCGCGCCAGCCGGACATGGAGTCGATGACCCGCCTGCTCCAGAAACCCGGCCTGGGCGGCAAGCTGCGCGAACTGCAGCGCGACCTCGCCATCGAGCCCGTGGCAGAGGGCACGGAGAAGGCGCCCGAGCAGGTGACGCCCGAGATGCAGCAGAAGGTCGCCGACTGGTTCCAGTCGCTGTCGGCCTCGGACCTCGACTCGATGACCGAAGTGGCGACGCAGCAGGCCGCGGCGGCTCGCTACGTGTTCGTGGACCTCGACGAGCTCGAACTGTCCAGCGTGCCGCAAGGACAAATGCGCGACCGCCTCAACGAGCTCGTGGCGAACGGCAGGCTGTTCGCATACTTCGTGATCCCCGAGGACCCGGTCAAGTCACTGGAGGGCGCGGCATACGTCTCGAACAACGTCACCGATGCCGACCTCAGGAAGTGGTACTCGGACGCGGCAACCCGCGTCGTGCAGCAGCGGCGCATCGCCGAGGCGGACATCGATGCACGGGTGGCGCGGAGCCTCCAGGAACGTGTCGCGTTCCGCGAGCAGCGCATCGGCGACGACGGCAAGACCGCCGACGTGACGATCGGCGAGAAGGCCAACAAGTACGCGCCGGTCGCGTTCGTCTACCTGCTCTGGATCGCCGTGTTCACGGCAGCGCAGATGCTGCTCACCAACACCGTCGAGGAGAAGAGCAACCGCATCATCGAGGTGCTGCTGTCGTCCGTGTCGCCACTGCAGCTCATGGCAGGCAAGATCTGGGGCATCGCCGCCACTGGCCTCACCATCGTCGGCTCGTGGGTGCTCTGCGCGCTCGCATCGGTGTGGATCACGCCGCGCGTGATCGGCGGCTTCGACTTCCCGCTCATGGAGGTGATCGGCGACCCGCTCTACCTCGTGAGCTTCATGGGCTACTTCCTCGGCGGCTACCTGCTCTACGCGGCGATCCTCGTGGGCATCGGCTCGGTCTGCAACAGCCTCAAGGAGGCCCAGAACCTCCTGCAGCCGGTGTTCCTGCTGCTCATCGTCCCGCTGCTGTCGATGATGTTCATCGTCGAGGAGCCCAACGGCACGCTCGCACGCGTGCTGACCTACGTGCCGTTCTTCACGCCCTTCGTGATGATGAACCGCGCCGGCGGCCCGCCCGAGGGCTGGGAGTACCTGCTGTCGGGCCTGCTGCTGGCCCTGACCGTCTGGTTCGCCTTCCGCGCCGCGGGCAAGGTCTTCCGCGTGGGCGTGCTCATGACCGGCAACCCGCCGAAGCTCAGGGAGATCCTCGGCTGGCTCCGGTCAGAGTGAGTACTCCTTGATCTTCCGGTAGAGCGTCCGCTCGCTCATGCCCATCACCTTGGCGGCCTTCTGGCGGTTGCCGCCGACGAGGTCCAGGGTGACGCGGATGTGGTTCTTCTCCACGTCCATGGCCGTGCGACCGGCGAGGAACTGCCAGCCGTCCTGGTCCGCCGGCAACGGTGCCCAGATCTCCGGGGGCAGGTCGTTGCGGGTGAGGATGTTGCCGCGCGCGCGCACCACCATCGACTCGACCGCATTGCGCAGTTCGCGCACGTTTCCCGGCCAGTCGTACTGCACCAGGGCCACGAGGGCGTCGCGATCGATGGTCTCCACGTCCTTGCCGTGGAGCTTGGCGAAGTGGCGCAGGAAGTGTTCCACCAGCAGCTTGATGTCGCCACGGCGCTCGCGCAGCGGCGGCAGGTCGATGGTCACCACCTTGAGGCGGTAGTACAGGTCCTCGCGGAACGAGCCGTCCCGCACCTTGGCCTGCAGGTCGGCGTTGGTT
>JBEATZ010000205.1:0-2811 GCA_041161695.1 Planctomycetota bacterium
GACGGCAACCCTGCCCCGTGGAGCCAGCGCAAGACGTTGCCAGCGGAAGCGGGGCGGTGGTGGTGGCAGGCCGGCACTGCCGATCTCGGGGACCTCGCGCGCGCCCGCATCGGACTCGCACCCCATCCGGGCACCGTGCCCCAGCCCGACGCGCTGCACCTCCTGCGTGCAGCGGGTCACGATGCCGGCCTCGGCGCGCGCGATCGCATCCGCGCGGCCATGTCGTTCCTGCGATCGGTTGCACTGCCGGGGGACGCGGCGCTGGAGTCGCGCCTCCTGCTGCGCGAACGTGCCGGCGCCGCCGACGTGGCCGCGCCCGCAGCGACAGCCCAGCTGCGGGCCGAGCGCGAGGCCTCGCACCTGTTGCTCGACGAAGTGCAGCAGGCGCGCCTGCTCGCCTCGGTCGGCATGGTGCGCACCGCAGACCCCGTGGATCCGGCCGCGGTGCACGCAGCGGCCGTCGCAGCATCGTCGTGGTGCCACGTCGGCGCCCCGCACGCGATCCTGCAGGCAGCCCTCGGCCTCACCAATGCCTCCGGGACCTCGGTGCACGATCCTGCGGCAGCGGCGCAGTTCGCGCATGCCGTGGATCCCACGCTCGCAACGCTGGCCCCGCCCGTGCTGCGGCCCGTGTTCGCGGTGCTGGGCGAGTCCGGTGCGGCGGCGCCCGGCGCGCTCGAAGACCTCGCGCGGATGCCAGACGGGGCAGGGCTCGCTGCACTGTGCACCGGCGCCACGCCGCTCGCGACCGCGCTGCGCGCGCGGTTCGGCCCGGCGTGCGCAGCGGCCCTGTTGTCCGTCCGCAGCCAGCGCGCCTGGACGCTTGCCGAACTCGGCGCCCTGCGCGAACTCGCATCCATTGCCATGGTCGATGCCGCAGCCGAGTTGCTGCTCGCACTGGGCAGCCCTGCGGAGGTGCTCTCGGTCTGGCGGCTCGACCTGCCGGTCAGCCGCGGCATCGAGAGGCTCCTCGACGCCGGGGAGGCCGGACGCCTTGCGCTGGCGCAGGCGCTGCCGCGGCGGAAGGACCCGAGGGCGGCCCGTGCCCTCGCCCGACTCATGACCGATGCGGCACCCTCGGTCCGGGCTGCTGCCGGCGCCGCACTGGAGAGGAGCTGGCCCGGTGCGGTGGCCTACGACCCGACGTGGGAACGATCTCGCCTCGAGGAGGCAGCGCGCGCGGTGCTCGCACTGCATAATCCCCGCCCATGACCGAACAGACGGTTGGTTCCCTCGCGGCGCTGGTGGGCGGCCGCGTGATCGGTGACGCCTCGCGCGTGATCCGCGGTGTCGCGGACCTGCGCGGCAGGGGCGAGCACCTGATCGGCTTCGTGCGCGACAAGAAGTACCGCGCCGCCGCGAAGTCGGTCCAGCTGGGCGCCATCCTCTGCAACGAGGAACTGGAGACCGGCGCGGCCCAGATCCTCGTGCAGGACGTGGGCCTCGCGTACGCCAAGGTGGCGCGCATCCTGCACCCGCTCGCGACCGCCAAGGAACACTCGGTCCATGCCTCTGCAGTCGTGCACCCGGAAGCGGTCCTCGAGGCTCCCGTCGCGATCGGTCCGCGGGTGGTGGTGGGCAGGGCGCGCATCGCCGCCGGCTCCGTGCTCGAGGCCGGCGTGGTGGTTGGTGACGACTGCGTCGTCGGCGCTGACTGCGTGATCCACCCGAACGTCGTGCTCTACCCGGGCGTGCGCATCGGCAACCGCGTCGAACTCCATGCCGGGGCGATCCTCGGCAGCGACGGGTTCGGCTATGCCAACGAGGGTGGGCGCTGGGTCAAGGTGCCGCAGCTCGGCGGCGTCGAGGTCGGCGACGACGTGGAGATCGGCGCCAACTGCACGATCGACCGGGGCACCATCGGCGACACGCGCATCGGCGCACGCAGCAAGATCGACAACCTCTGCCACATCGCGCACAACTGCGTGGTGGGCGAGGACAACGCGTTTGCCGCCGCCTGCTTCCTCTCGGGCAGCACGGTGCTCGGCGACCGCGTGACGCTCGGCGGCCACGTGGTGAGCGCCGGCCACCTCAAGGTGCCCAGCGACACGCGCGTCGGCGGCGCCTCCGGCCTGTACGGCGACGTGGAGAAGTCCGGCGACTGGATGGGCATGCCGCTCATGCCCATGCGGCGCTATGCACGCCAGCTCCGCGCGCTGCGCGAGCTCATCGACCTGCACGAGGAGGTCGAGGAACTGCGCAAGGCGAGCCGCGGCGTCGTCGAGGGCTGAGGCGGGTTTCAGCGCACCCAGCGCAGCCAGCCGTCCACGCGCTTCTCGATCGCCGCCGCGATCTGGTCGCGCACCACCCGGTACTCCTCGACGGTGCCGCCATAGGGATCCTGGATGTCGCGACCGCCGGGGTCGAGGAGTTGCAGCCGGTCGCCGAGTCCCGGGGCCAGGGCTCCCGCGGCACGCAGGTGGCTGGATGCGAGGCAGAGCACCTGGCTGGCGCGCGCCGCATCGGCAGCGTCGAAGCTCGCGGAGCGGTGGGCGGAGAGGTCCATCCCGGCCTCGGCGGCCACGACCATTGATCCCTCGCTCGCTGCCATGCCCGCGAGCGTCCCGGTGCCGACGCTGGTGAAGTGCAGTCCGTGGGCAAGGACGTCGTGGTCGGCCACGCCGAGGCGACGTGCCACCGCGTGGCGCGCCAGAGCCTCGGCGAGCGGCGATCGACAGGTGTTGCCCGTGCAGACGAACATGACGGCGTGCGCTGCCGTTCGCAGCACCTGTCGATCGCCGCTCGCCGAGGCACTGGCGCGCCACGCGGTGGCACGTCGCCTCGGCGTGGCCGACCACGACGTCCTTGCCC
>JBEATZ010000217.1:0-3663 GCA_041161695.1 Planctomycetota bacterium
ACTGCGCCTACAGCATGGCGGCCATCGCCGGCGGCGAAGGCGACTCGGGCGGCACGGCGCACGGGTTGTTCGGTGCGGTGATCGTCGAGCCCGCGGGCTCGACGTGGCTGCACAGTTCCACTGGCCTGCCGATGCGCGTCAACAACGAGATCGTCTCGGCAGACGACAAGGCCATCATCCACGGCTTCGCCGACCCGAGTGACGGCGCCGAGGTCACGCCCGAGGGCGCGTTCCGCGAGTTCGTCTGGATCTTCCACGACCAGGCCAAGACCGTGCACGCGAACCCGCGCATCGACACCGAGTTCTGGCTGCACTCCACGCGCGATGCCTTCGGCATCAACTACGGCATCTCGGGCATCGGCCAGATCCTGCTCGATGCGCTGTGCGCGCCCGACTGCCGCATGGAGGAGGCGTTCCTCACCTCGTGGGCGAACGGCGACCCCGCGCTGCTGCCGCACTTCCCCGACGATCCCGCCAACGTGTGGCACAGCTACATGGGCGACCCGGTCAAGATCCGCCACACCCACGCCGGTCCTGCCGAGACCCACGTGTTCCACCTGCACGCGCACCAGTGGCTCTACTCCGGTGACGACGACAAGTCGACCTACCTCGACAGCATCGCCGTGGGTCCCGGCGCCGCGTACACCCTCGAGGTCTCCTACGCCGGCTCGGGCAACCGCAACCTGATGGTGGGCGACGCCATCTTCCACTGCCACCTGTACCCGCACTTCGCACAGGGCATGTGGGGTCTCTGGCGCATCCACGACGTGTTCGAGGACGGCCAGCGCGCCTTGCCCGACGGCACGCCGATCCCGCGCGTGGCGCCGATCCCCGGACGGGCGCTGCCGCCGCTGCCGACCGCCGACCTGCCTGGGTTCCCATTCTTCGTCCCCGGCGTCGCCGGCCGCTGGCCCGTCGCGGGGTATCCCGGCAACTTCCAGCCCGGCCACCGCCCGCCGCAGGCACCGTTGGACATCGCCGACGACGGCGGGTTGCCGCGCCACATCATCGTGAGCGGCCCCACCCAGGGCGGGCTGAGCGACAAGGCCTTCGTCCCCAACACCCTCACCAACTACGTGGTGGTGCCCGAGAACGGCGACCTGCCGACGAGCAGCTACAACTACGCCATCCTGCCGCAGGGCGGCACGCGCCTCGAGCGCAATGCCATGGCGTTCCACGCGAGCCGCACCGGCGGCACCGTCAACGGCATCTGGGGCTCCGTGCCCTCGAAGCGCTGGGACAGCCCGGCCACCAACCCCACGGCGGCCGACTACGCGAACAGCAGCCGGCCCGACCAGCCGTTCGCCGTGAACGGCCTGCCGCCGGTGCCCGGCGCCCCCTTCTCCAACCCGTGCCCGCCCAGCGCGCCCACGCGCACCTACCACACGTCGACCATCGACCTGAACCTGGTGGTGAACAACGCCGGATGGCACGACCCGCAGGCGCGCATCAGCGTGCTGGAACAGGATGCAGCGGCCACCTTGAGCGGCCAGCGTCCGCCCGAGCCGCTCTTCATCCGCGGCAACTCCGGCGACTGCATCGTCATGTACCACCGGAACATGTCGAAGCGCGAGATGCACGAAGACGCGTTCCAGATCCAGACCCCGACCGACACGCTGGGCATGCACATCCACCTCGTGAAGTTCGACGTGATGGCCTCCGACGGGGCAGCCAACGGCTGGAACTACGAGGACGGAACCTTCAGCTACGAGGAGATCCACGACCGCCTCATGGCCATGGGCTTCCCCAACGGCCACCCCAACCGCACCGGCACCGGCACCGTGCAGACCACGACCCAGCGCTGGTGGGCAGACCCCCTGCTCAACGGCTCGGGCGAGGACCGCACCATCCGCACCGTGTTCCTGCACGACCACTTCGGCCCGAGTTCGATCCAGCAGCACGGCTGCTACAACGCACTCGTCATCGAGCCGCCAGGCTCCACGTGGTGGGATCCGGAGACCGGCGCCCAGTTCGGCACCCGCACCGACGGCGGCCCCACCAGCTGGCGGGCGGACATCCACGACGGCCCCGGAGGCTCGCGCAGCTTCCGCGAGTTCTGCTTGGCCGTTGCCGACTACGCGATCCTGTACGACGAGGCCGGCAACCCCATCAACCCGCCCATCGACGAGGACACCGGCATTCCCACCCCGGAAGCCGTGTCGTCGCACGACCCGGGCACGATGGTGATGAACTACAAGAACGAGCCGGTGCCGCTGCGGCTCGGCGAGCCGGTGGCCAATGGCTCGAACAACATCCGCTCCCTGAAGAACGGCGACGCCGGGCGCATGCCGTACCTGTTCAGCTCGGCGGTCCACGGCGACCCGCTGACGCCCATCATGCGGATGTACCAGGGCGACAAGTTCCAGATCCGCATCATCCAGGGCTCCCACGAGGACAGCCACGCCTTCAAGATCCCGCGCGCCAAGTGGCTGCGCGATCCAGCCTCACCCGAGTCGGGGCTCATCAACGGCCAGCACACGGCGATCTCGGAACACTTCGAGTTCAACAGCCGCGCGCTCGCGCAGGCGCCCTTCCCGGTCATGGCCAACGGGACGCTCACCCCCAATCCCACCACGGCAGTGGACATGCTTTGGGCCGACGCCTCCGAAGACGGCATCTGGAACGGCGTGTGGGGCCTCTTGCGCGTGTTCGGCGGCACCCAGGCCACCGATCCCGCCACGGGCCAGACCGTCTCGCTCCGGCCCCTGCCCAACAACCCGCTGGGCCTGAGCGCCACCAACGCGTCTTCCTTCCAGTGGCCCTGCCCGAAGAACGCGCCCATCCGCACCTACAACGTGACGGCCGTGGCTGCGGAACGCGCCATCGGCTGGAACGGCATCGTCTACAACCGTGCAAAGAAGCTCTTCGACAGCTCGGGCCTCATGTACGTGCGGACCGAGGACCTCGATGCCCAGGGCCGCCTGAAGTCCAACGTGCCCGTGGAACCGCTCGTCCTGCGTGCCAACGCAGGCGACTGCCTCAAGATCAACCTGACGAACCAGTTGCCCAGCTCGCGTCCGGCGATGCCCGACCACCCGTGGACGGATGCGCCGATGACCGACCTGACGCGCCTCGGCATCTCCCACCTCCGCACCGACAACCTCGTCGGGTTCAGCATCGACCTCGTCTACACCGACGCCCACAAGGACGGCTCGCTCGTCGGCCACAATGCAAGTTCGCTGGTGGCGCCGGGCCAACGCCGCACCTTCACCTACTACTGCGGCGACATCTCCTACGACAGCGCGTCGCGCCGCATGGTGGCACAACCCATGGCCTTCGGAATCTGCGGCATCCGCTCGTGGGGCGATGCCATCAAGCAGGGGCCGCAGGGCCTCTTCGGCGCACTCGTGGTCGAGCCGCAGGGCTCCACCTGGACCCACCCCGTGACCGGCGCACCGGCGCCCACGGGTACCGCAGCCGTCATCACCCACAGCACGGCTGGCGCACTGCCCACGCGCTTCCACGAGTTCGTGGTGCTGCAGCAGAGCGGCCTGAACCTGCACCAGGACTCCATCGGCAACGCCGTGCCCGACGTGGGCGATGACCCCGAGGACGCCGGGGAGAAGGCCTACAACTACCGCACGGAACCCTTCTGGGCCCGCCTCGGCGGCGACTTCATGACGCCGGAGGAGATGAACGACGAAGACCTCTCCGACGTGCTGA
>JBEATZ010000220.1:0-3291 GCA_041161695.1 Planctomycetota bacterium
GAAGTCCTTCTTCACGTCGACGAAGTCGCGCTTGCCGGCCTTGGCCGCGGGCTGCATGCCGCCCGCCTTCACCATGCGCTCGATGTCCTTGATGCCGGTGTCGGCGGACATCGGGCGCGCCTCCTTGCGGCACAGCTTGAAGCCGATGTACTGCTTCGGGTTGTGCGAGGCCGTCACGACGAGGCCGCCGTCGCACGGGATCTTGCCGATCGCGTAGTAACCCATGGGCGTGGACGCGAGGCCGATGTCGACCACGTCGCAGCCCTGCGAGAGCATGCCCTCGATCACGGCATCCTGGACGGAAGGCGCCATCGTGCGCATGTCGCGCCCCACCACCAGCCGCTTGGCGCCGAGGAAGCGCACCATGGCCGCACCGATGTCGAAGGCGATGCGCTCGTCGACCTGGTCCGGATAGGTGCCGCGGATGTCGTATGCCTTGAAGATGCTCACGTTCTCTCGTTCTTTTGTTGGATCGTTGCCGCAGCCCATGCACGGGCTGCGCGGATACAGGATTGCACACCCTCGTCGTCGATGTCGCGATGGGTCACGAACCGCACGCGCATCGGGCCCACGGCAGCGGCCTTCACGCCATGCCGTGCGAGTTCGGCCAGCAGTGTGGCAGGAGCTCCCTGCCGCAGGTCGGCCATGACGATGTTGGTCTCGACCGCTGCGACGTCGACGTGGATCCCGTCGATGGCCGCGAGTCCTCGGGCGAGCACCTGCGCACGCGCGTGGTCGCGCGGCAGGAGTTCGCGCCAGTCGCGCAGCGCGATCATGCCTGCGGCGGCAAGGACTCCCGCCTGACGCATCCCGCCGCCGAAGGCCTTCCGTGCCCGCCGCGCCTCGGCCAGGAAGGCTGCACTGCCCGCGAGGACCGATCCCACCGGGGCGCCGAGCCCCTTGCTGAGGCACAGCGACACCGTGTCGGCACCCTGCACGAGGCGGCTGGGCGACGCGCCGCTCGCAATGGCGGCATTGCACAACCGCGCCCCGTCGACGTGCACGGCCATGCCGCCGGCACGCGCAGCCGCAGCGAGTTCGTCCATGCGACCGACCGGGACCACCCTGCCGCCTGCCATGTTGTGGGTGTTCTCCACCACCAGCAGGCGCGAGCGCGGGTAGTGCGGGTCGTTGGCGCGGATCGCGGCGGTCACCTGGGCGGCCTCGGGCACACCCGACGGTGCATCGAGGGTCCGCACCTGCGTCCCGCTGAGGCGTGCGATGGCACCGCCCTCGTAGTAGTACACGTGGCTGCGCGACTCGCAGACGAGTTCGTCGCCCGGGCGGCAGTGCACGTGGATGGCAACCTGGTTGGCCATGGTGCCCGAGGGCATGAACAGGCCGGCCTCCTTGCCGAGCAGCGCCGCGGTCTCGGCCTCGAGGCGCTTCACCGTCGGGTCCTCGCCCCAGACATCGTCGCCGACCTCGGCTGCGGCCATGGCACGGCGCATCTCGTCCGTGGGCAGCGTCAGCGTGTCGCTGCGGAAGTCGGCGCCGGTGGGGATCATCCGGCGCACAGGATGGCGGACCCTGCGGCGATTGCAAGCAACCGCCGCGCCCCGGCTGCGATCAGCGCAGCCGGACCAGGCTGCCCGTGGGCAGGTAGTAGGCCGGCGCGGGCGAGTTGGCCACGATCGGCACCTGCACGCCCTGCACGTAGAACTCGAGGCCGATCAGGTTGGGGTTCGCGGGAATCGGCACGTTGGTCGTGCTCTGGAACACCGAGAAACCGGGCAGCACCATCACCGTGGCGAGGTCGCCGTAGATGCGCACGGGTTCGCGCGTGGTGACCGGCCGCGGCATCGCGATGGCGAAGTCCCAGACGAGGCCCACGCCGAAGGGCAGGTCGGTGCCCAGGCTCAGGGTCGTGCCCACCTGCGGGTTCGCGGGCGTCACCGTGGTGCGGCCCAGGAACGGCACGGTGGCCGCGTTCTGGGCGCTGACCTGACCGGTCATGGTCGAACCGCTGGCGTAGCACCCGTCGAGGGTCACCGGGGCGGCCAGGGCCTGCCCGTTCACGCCCGCGTTCCAGAACTCGCAGCTGCGCAGCCGCACCTGCGTGGTGGCCGTGGCGGGAACGACCACCGTGGTGCCCTCGAAGCGGTTCCACAGCAGGTTCGGCAGCGAACCGCCGGTGTCCATGGAGAAGGTGCCGCCGAAGTGCACGTTGTTCTGCATCCAGATGCGCTGGGTGAACAGGTTGGCGGCCACCGACACGTCGCCGCGGAACTCCATCTCGCTGCCGTGCACGTCGAACTCGCCGCTCCGCGGGTAGCACCAGAGCGCCTTGCGCCCGGCGCCGGCCGTGAACTTCGAGTGGTGGTGATGGACGATCGTGAGGCCGCCGCTGATGCCCTGCACGTCGACAGTGTCGCCACTGGTCACGAAGTCGCAGTGGACCATGCGCAGCATGAGCTGCGAGTTGGAGAGCGGGCCGCGGCGCACGCGGAAGAACTGCGCGCCGTTGCGCATGGTGCAGCGCCAGAACATGGCCATCGACATGTTGCCGCGGCCGTTCTCGGCGATGTCCACGGCAACCTGCACGCCGTCCCAGTCATTCCACTCCCCGTCGACCTCCACCATGCCGCCATTGGCGTTGTCCTCGATGAGGATGCCGCGCGGCGCGTTGCGGAAGCGGGTCTCCTCCACCATCAGGTGGGTCATCTCGGTGCCCATCGAGTGGGCCTTGATGCATGCCACGGTCTGCCCGTCGAACACGCAGTCGCGCACCATGGGAGCCATCGCCATGGTGCCCATCATCATGTTGGCGTCGATGCCGACCTGGCCGCCGCGGAACTCGAGGCCCATGACCTCCATGTCGTGGCCCCGGACGGCGAGGATCTTGGGGAACGCGCCGCCGGCGAGCACGGGCCGCATCCCCATCGGGTCGGCCATGCCCTCCACCATCACCATCCCCATGCCCATGCCGGACAGCGGGGCGAGCTCCGCCTGCAGGGTGATCAGGGGCGTGACCATGGCGTCGATGCGGATGCCGTCCACCATGCTGCCCATGCCCTGGAGGCGCGCCTGCTCGGCAGCGGAGAGCTGCATGGGCATCAGGGTGCCGTTGGCGAGCCGGATGGCCTCGTCGAGCGACAGGAGGCCGTCACCCACCACGCCGTGGGAGTTCGGGTCGTTGACGTGCGCCACGAGCATCGCGGGCAGCATCGGCAGGCTGGCAGGAAACGAGAGTGCGGCAGTGAGGAGGGGAAGAAGCATGGCTGGTGCAGGTGGGCCGTAGGGAGGAGGAGCCCTCCATGGAACGGGACCTTCCTCTGCACAAGGTTAGCC
>JBEATZ010000382.1:0-3265 GCA_041161695.1 Planctomycetota bacterium
CTTCGCCCCGGGCATCGAGCTGCACGTGGCGCAGCACGGCATCGAACTCCGCTCCGGCGCCGGCGCGCGGCGTGAGCTCCAGTACGAAGCGCGCATCCGTGGCGAGCGCGAGCTCCAGCCGCACGGCCGCCACGGCAACCTGAGGCTGTTCCGGTGACAGGTAGCGGAAGCGCGGCTCGATGGTGCCTGCGAGTGCGAAGCTGCCGCCGGGCAGGTCGGTCATGGCCGCGGTGAGGCCGCGCGGCGCGTTGGCGAGCACGCCCTTGCCGTCCTCGGCAAGCTGCCAGCGGGATGCGTCCTCGCACTGCCATCGCGCCATGGCCGTGGCCTCGTCGGCCCCGAAGAGCGCGAGCACGGATCCCGGCACCATGGCGGGAGCTGCAGGCGGTGTGGGGGCCTGCGGTGGCCGGGTGGGTCCCAGTTGCAGGGTGAGGATGATGGCCGTCGCTGCTCCTGCCACCACCATGCCGAGCACGAGGGCGCTGCGGCTGCGACGCCGCGGTGCACGTGCAGCCAGTGCCTCGCGCAGCCCCGTGAGTTCGCGCCCCACGGTTGCGTGGTCCTGCGGGCGATCGGCGGGATCCGCTGCCAGCATGCGGGCGACGAAGCGGCACACCGGCTCCGGCACGCCCGGGATCGCCACGCGCAAGCCCGTGCCGCGCATGGCAGCCTTCTCCAGCACCAGGTCGGTGATCGTGCGCGCACCGAACGCCGGCCTGCCGGCAAGCGCATGGTGCAGCACGCAGCCGAGCCCGTAGACGTCGGCGCGCTGGTCGACGCGCTCGGGGTCGTCGAACTGTTCGGGCGCCATGGTGGCAGGCGTGCCGATCATCGCGCCCACGGGCGTGAGCAGCGTGGCGCCGGTGCGGCGCGCGAGCGGCCGGGCGAGGCCGAGGTCGGCAAGGCGCGGCACGAAGGGGAACGAATCGCCGGCTGGCGCGTCTGCCTTCGGCTGCAGCAGCACGTTCTCGGACTTCACGTCGCGGTGGATCAGGCCGCTGCGCTGTGCGTGCTCGAGCGCCTGCGCCATGGCGATGCCGAGGTCGAGGGCCGCCGTGAGCGGCAGTGCCCCGTGCTGCTCGATCCACGCGCGCAGGTTGGGCCCTTCCACGAACTCCATCACCATGTGGCAGTGGCCACTGTCGGTGACGCCTGCGTGGTGGCAGGTGACGACGTGGGGGTGTGAGAGGCCGGCGAGCATGCGCGCCTCGCGGCGGAAGCGGTCGACGAACGCATGCGTGCGCAGTTCGGCGTCGAGCACCTTCACCGCGACCATGCGGTCGAGGTAGGTCTGGCGGCCCCGGAACACGAATCCCTGCCCGCCGCGGCCCAGCAGCGCCTCCAACTGCACGCCCGGGATCACGGGCCACGTCGACGGATCGTCCGCGCACGGGTTGGGCGCGGCAGGCGCAGGGGCCTCGGGTTCCAGCTGTTCGAGGCGCTGCACCTGTTCGAGCAGGCGCAGCGCGCGCTCCTGACGGTCGGCATCGCCGGCGGTGCGCTCCAGCAGCTCGCCGCGCGGGTCCGCGGCATCGAGGCACGCCATCACGAGCTCCTCGAGCGCGTCGTCGTCGGGTCCGGCTGGCGGCGTGGTGGCCATGGCGCACGCAGCATCCTATGCGCGTGCGCGGGACGGATCAGCCTTCGAGCCGGTGGGCGGATGCTCCGGTTCCGACCGTTCCCCGAGGACGAGGCATGTGCAGGCAAGGGCAAGGACAACAAGGGTGACGAGGTTCATGCTCGCGCTCCGGTGGATGGTTCCCAAGGCTGGTGACCACGGGGTGATGGCACCGGATGGCAACGCGCGACGCAGGAACCGGAGGATTCATGCCATCCTCGAGGGCCCGTGGCGGCGGCCTTGCCGTCAGGCCTCGATGCCGCGCTTCTGCAGGGCGAGCGCCAGCTTCACGAGCGCGCGGCGCAGCAACTGCCGGCAGGCTTCCTCGTTCTTGCCCAGCTGGGCCGCGATCTCGGCGTGGCTCAGGCCCACGAATCGCGACAACGTGATGATCTCGCGGTGCTCCTCGCTGAGCTCGTCGAAGGCCTCCTCGAGCTTTGCCGCCCCTTCGTTGCCCATTGCCACGATGCTGGGCGTGGTGGCCGACGCATAGCCCTGCAGCACGGCTGCATCGACGACCCCGGTGGCATCCACCGGCATCTCGCGCCGCACGTCGCGCTTGGCCGCCGTCATGCGCCGGCTCTTCTCGACGATCTTGCGCAACGCTGCGGTGTACAGCCAGTTGCGGAATGCCGCCTCACCCTGGAACTCGAAGGTGTCCGCGCCCTCCAGCACCTCGCGGCACACCGACTGCACGAGGTCCGAGTGGCCCACCTGGGCGCGCACCGCGGCCCCCGCGCGCACGCGCAGGAAGGCGCGCAGGCCGTCGAGGTTCTGCGCCAGCAACGCGTCGATGCGGCGGGCCTCGTCGGGCGACTTGGCAGGGGGGTGCTGGGTCACGGCTGGAAGGCTAGGTGGGAGCCTGGTCGCTGCAAGGAGCGGCTCCCCGGCACGGTTCCATGCCCCTCGATGCGCCGTTCCGCATCCCGGAAGGGCATGCTGGACAGGGGCTGCCGCGCGACGGCATGCGGGATAGACTTTCGCGGTGCGTTTTCGGGCCCGACCAAGCCACGGCATGGCCTCTGCCCGATCGCTCCCAACCCACTCGTTCTCCAGGAGAAGTCCATGCAACGCCTGATGCTCTCGCTCGCCCTCGCGAGCCTCGTCGCACCCGCGATCGCGCAGACCACGGTCACCGTGCCCAACGGGTACGCCAACACGGTCGGCACCGGCAACAACGCCTTTCCGTGGAATCGCGGCACCGCGAGCATGCGGTTCCAGCAGATCTACGACAGCACCAACTTCACCCTGCAGAACATCGGCTTCCCGATCCTGATCCGCGGCATGAAGTTCCGCCCGTATCCCGGTGCGACGATCACGTGGGCAGGCGGCAGCTACCCGAACATCCGCATCGACATGGGCTACAGCGCCGTCGACTACACGGCGGCTTCGGCCACGTTCGCCAGCAACCTCGGCGTGGGTGCGCAGACCGTGTACACGGGCCCCGTCACCGTCGGCGCCGGCTCGACGCTCGGCGCAGGCGTGGTGGTGCCGTGGAACATCAGCATCCCGTTCGCCTCCAACTTCCTCTACGACCCCAACTCGGGCATCGACCTGATCTTCGACGTGTACCTCGACGGCACCGGCTGGACCGGCACGGGGCGCGCGCAGGACATCGTCTCGGGCACGACCGCTGCGCAGCCGCCG
>JBEATZ010000295.1:0-7989 GCA_041161695.1 Planctomycetota bacterium
GCCCGTACCTCGCCCGCGCGGTGCCGCACCTCGATGCCTACCTGTGCGCCTTTGCCTCGGCTGCGCGCATGGAGGGCTCGGTGGCACGCGTGCTGCTCGGCACGCAAGCGGTGCACGGTCGCATGCCCGTGCGCATCCCCGAGGTGGCGCCTGCGGGCTCAGGGCTCGCGCGGTACCCGGGCACCGACCTCCCCGAGGCGAAGCCCGGGGACGAGGGCCTTGCCGGCGACCTGCCCGCCCGCATCGAGCAGGTGCTCGCGGCTGCGGTGCGCGACGGAACGTTTCCCGGCGCCACCTGCATCGTCGCCCGCCACGGCAAGGTCGTTGCCCGCGTGGCCGTGGGCCACGATGCGTGGGGCGACGGCGCGAAGCCGGTCACCATGGCCTCGCGCTACGACCTCGCCTCCCTCACCAAGGTGAGTGCCACGCTGCCGGCCGTGCTGTGCCTGCTGGCGGACGGCACGATCCAGCTCGACGACCCGGTGCAGAAGTGGGTGCCGGGCTTCCGCGGCGCCAACAAGGAGAAGGTCACGCTGCGCCACCTCCTCACGCACAGCGGGGGCCTGCCCGCCTACGAGCGCTACCACCGCACCATGAGCGGCAAGCGCGCCATCGTCGAGGCCATCGCGGCCGAGGGGCTCATGAGCGCACCGGGCGAGGCCACCACGTACAGCGACCTGGGCTTCGTGCTGCTGATGGCGGTGGTGGAGCAGGCGAGCGCGATGCCGTTCGAACAGTTCGTGCAGCAGCGCGTGTTCGACGTGCTGGGCATGAAGGGAGCCACCTTCGCGCCCACGCGCCTGACCCCGCTCGCGGATGCGATGCCCACGGAAGAGGATCCCTTGCGCGGCGGCATCGTGCGCGGCCACGTGCACGACGAGAACGCCCACGCGATGGGCGGCATCAGTGGCCATGCCGGGTTGTTCGGCACCGCGGACGACGTGCTGCGCGTGGGCCTCGGGTTCCTCGGCGGCGGCCGCGGCATGCTGCCGCCGCAGCTCGCCGATGCGGCGCGCGAGCCCGTGGCCCTCGGCGGCGGCAGGCGCGCGCTGGGCTTCGAGTTGCCTGGTGCCGGCAGCTGGGGTGGCACGACCGTGCCCGCGGGCCTGTTCGGCCACACGGGCTTCACCGGCACCTCGCTGTGGTGCGACCCCGTGAGCGACACCTGCGTGGTGCTGCTCACGAACCGCGTGCACCCCACGCGCAGCAAGGGCGGGCACACCAAGGTGCGCACGGCACTGCACGACTTGGTGCAGGCTGCGATGGAGCGCTAGGCCGACTGCTGGTCCCCGAAACGAAGCCGCCCTGCAGGCCATTCGACCTGCAGGGCGGCTTCGTTTGCAGCCAGTGGTGGGCGCGGCCTCAGCCGCGCGCGGTCACTTGCCGTCCTTCTTCACCGGGGCAGGCGTTGCGTCCTGCTTGGGGGCCTCGGTCTTGGCCTCTTCCTTCTTGGCCTTGGGGGCGGGCGCCTCGGTCTGCTTCATGTTGCTGCCCATGGTCATCTCCATGTTCATCTCCATGCCCTGCTGCTCGCCGGACATGGTCATCTTCATGGCGGACGTGCTCTCGACCACGAGGCCCTTCTCCAGGTCGATCACGGTCGTGCCCGACGCGTCGCCGGGGGTCATCTGCATCTCGGCGGGCATCTGCATGCCGCTCGTGTCGAGCTTCATGACCTGCTCGATCGTGGCCTTGCCGCCCTCGATCTTGACGAGCTTGTTGGTGGTCTTGACCTTCATGGCGCCCATCTGGCCCATGTTGTTCTCGCTCTCCGACTCCCACGTGTCACCGACGGCCATCGGGGCCTCGGGGAGCACGACGGTGTTCTTGTCGAACATCGACTTCAGGTCGCTGGCGCCGGCGCCGCGCAGGGACGAAGGATCGAAATCCTCCGGTGCCTTGACCTCGAGCACCTTGCCCGTGGCGTCCATCTTGAGCTCGAAGGTCTGGCCGAGCATCTCGGTGGCGCTCTCCATCATCCCGGCGTCCGAGTTCTCGTCATCGCTGTCGTAGTCCACCTGCGCCATCATCGAGTCCGCCTTGATCTTCATGCGGTAGATGCGCTGGCTGACCGTGGCGATGCCGTCCTTCACGCCGAGGACCTTCTGCTCCATGAACATCTTCATGTCCATGTCCTGGCCCATGTCCTGGCCGGCGACGCTGATGGCGACCTTCATGGTCGAGGAGACCACGAAGTGGTTGGTGGCGCCCTCGACGTGCTTGAGTCGCAGGGTGGTCTTGGGGGCGGCCGTGGTCTTCGCCTCTTCCTGGGCGCGTGCGGCGCCGAGGGAGAGCATCAGGACGGCAGGAAGCAGGAGGAAGTGACGGTTCATGTGGGTTGGCGGGGAAAAGGGGCCGGCATCATCCGGACGGCAGGGGTGTGGGGCACGGGGAAGCTGGAAAAAGCCACGGAAGCCCGTGAAAAGGGGCCCCACGAAAAAACCCCGCCGGAACGACTCCGGGCGGGGTTGTTCGGAACCCGCGTCCGGGGACGAGCCCCGGACCGAGCGCAAGCGGCGCGGCTCAGTTGCCGATGACCGCGGTCAGGCCGGACGAGGTGCCGATGGGCACGGCCACCGGGAGCGTCGGGTCGAAGTCGACGATCTGGCTGGTGATGCCGAGGCCCAGCAGGCCCGGGTTGCCGGGGATCGTCAGCGGGAAGGCCACCTTGCCGGTCGGGTCGGCGAAGCCGATCGACGAGGCCTGGGCCAGCACGTAGCCCGTGGCCGTGGCCGGGGCGCCCGCGATCGGGAAGCCCGTGGGCACCGGCACGAAGCCGAGCACCAGGCCGCAGAAGGCGCTGGTGGGGGTGCCACCCGGGTTCATGCCCGTGGCCGTGATGGCGAAGCCGGTGCTGCCGAGCAGCGCGAAGCCGTCGGTGTCGATGGTCGGCGTGCCGAAGTTGGTGGGCGACGGCGTGCCGAACGTGCTCAGGCTCGTCGTCGGGACGTGGATGTCGAAGGCGTCGAGGAGCGGCGGACGCATCATCGGGTTGTTGCACATGGCCTCGCGGTAGGCCATCCAGATCGCGCCGGGGTTGTTGTAGACGCCCGTGGCGCTGAAGCGCGTGCCGTTGTCGGCGCCGTAGATGCCGCCGAAGTTGCCCACGACCTTGTTGCCCTGGGCGTGGATGCGCAGGCGCTGCCAGCCGTCGTTGACGCCCTGGACGATGTTGATCGGGCCGCCGATCACGGTGAAGTCCGTGGGCGCGCCGGGGGCGTTGCCGTTGTTCAGGTCGACGAGGTACACGCGCGAGTAGTTGACCGTGCGGTAGTGCACCCAGGCGATGCCGCTCTGGTAGTGGTAGATGGTGCCGACGCCGGGCGCGATCGTCGTGAAGTAGTCGCCGGCCGCGTTCGACGGGTTGCCGTTCGACGCAGCGGAGCCGCGCACGCCGATGGCCCAGTACTCACCAGCCGAGAGTTCGTAGGTGCCGCCGGGGATCACGCCGCAGCCGCCCGAGGGCACGCCGTTGTGGATCGGGGCCATGGCGGGCTCGAAGTACGCGTAGCACTCGAACACCACGTCGGCGACCACCGGGCCGATCAACTGCTGGCCGTTGCCGCCGCCGCTGTTGTCCTGGAACGCGATGGCGAGACCGCCCTGCGGGGACGGGGGCTTCGACGTGTAGTTGTTGGAGTCGATGATCGTCGGGTCGACGTACTTGGGCGCCACGAACCCGAAGGAGAAGTTCGAGAGCGCGATGCCCACCGTGCCTGCATCGAAGTTGTCGATGTAGGGCAGGGTGCCGGGCTGCACGTTGGAGGCGCCGGGGGTGGGCACCATCACGCAGGAGAAGTCGCGGCCGTTGTTGTTGGTGTCGATGCCGTCGAAGTTGCGGCCGATCGACGTGCGCGTGCCCGTGGGGTTGTCGGCCACGGCGAGGTCGCCGTAGAAGCCGTCGCCCTCGAGCGGGTGCGGGCCGAAGGCGCCGCGGCCGAGCTCGTAGGCAACCGAGTCGATGATGGTGCCGGTGGGGTCCTGCAGCTCGATGCACTCGTTGTCGTTCTCGAGCAGGTTCGTCGTGCCGACGACGAAGTTGACGTTGGGGACCACGCCCGAACCGAGCACGAAGAACGCGCCGGGCTGCAGGATGGTGCCTGCGGGGATCGTGTAGGTCGGGTCCGTGCCCGTGTTGGCAGGGTTGTAGAACGGGCTGCCGGGATCGCGGTTGACGATCTTCCAGCCGCTGATGTCGACCGGTGCCGCGCTCGCGTTGTAGAGCTCGACGTACTCGCGGTCATCGGTGCCACCGTCGTCGTAGACGAACTCGTTGATGACGACCGAGGTGCTGGGACCCTGGGGAACAAGGGCCGCAGCGATCAGGGACAGGCCTAGCATGGAGAACTCCGCAGTGGGTGGATGGTTCGAAAAGGAGCGCGGACGAAGCGTCGCATCCTAGCTCGCCGCCCGCATCCGTCGACCGCCTCCGCGCGGCGGTCCCGGATCGATCTCATGCGGTACGGCGCAAGGGTGCCGCGAGGTGCAGGTGCGCCCGGCCGCCCGGCGGGGCGCGGGTCGGGATCAGTTGCCGACCACGACCTGGAGGCCCTGGCTCGAGCCGATGGGCACGGCTGCGGCAAGAGCCGGGTCGTAGGCGATCACCTGGGCGGTGAGCGGCAGGCCGATCAGCCCGTTGATGGGCGGGATGGCAAGGGGCGAAGAACCGTTGCCGGAGCCGTCGCCGAGCACGAGGTTGGTCTGCAGCGGGCTCACGTAGACCAGCACGGTGGCCGGGGCGCCGGGGACCGTCGTTCCCGCGCCGAGCGAACCGATGCCGAGCAGGATGCCGCCGAAGCCGAACGGGTTCAGGCCGCTTGCCGTGACGGCAAAGGCGTTGTTGCCCACGGTGGCGCTGCCGCCCGTGGTGCCGATGCCCGGGGTCGCGACCGTCGTCGGGCTCGCGCTACCGGCCGTCGTCGTGGTCGCCGTGCTGGCGGCCCAGACCTCGAGGCGGTCCAGCATCAGCGGGGTCATGAGGAGGTTGCTCACGAGGCACTCGCGGTACTGGAACCACACGTTGCCGTTGCAGTTCGTCACGCCCGTGGCCGTGAAGCGCTGGCCGTCGTCGACACCATAGGTGCCGCCGAAGTTGGCGACGAGGTTGGTGCCGTCGAGGCGGATGCGCAGGCGCTGCCAGCCGTCGTTCACGCCGGTCGTCGCGACGATGGTGCCGAGGATGTTGTTGGCGGAGCCGTTGCCGCGGTCGACGAGGTAGATCGTGGTCTGGGCCTGCTGCACGTAGGCGAAGAAGCCAACACCCGTGGCGCCCGGGCGGTTCCCGGTGCACTGGATCTCGCTGTAGAAGGTGCCGCTGATGTTGTGCGGGTTGGCTGGGCCGTCCGTCGTGCCGCCGACGCCGAAGGCCCAGGTCTCCGCCTCGCCGGTTGCGCCCGGGGCGGCGAACAGGCTGTTGCCGCCGCGCACGTACACGTAGGTCTCCACGAGCATCGTGGAGTTGGGGGGCAGCTTCATCCAGCTCGCGTTGCCGCCGCCGGTCGTGTCGTGCATCACGCCGATGTTGCCGCCCGCAGGCGAGGCCGGGATCGTGATCACGTTGGGCACAGCGGCGATGACCGCATTGGTGACCGCGGCAGGGTCGGCCACCACGGGCGCGACGAAGCCGTAGACAAAGTCCGCTGCGAGGCTGGTCGCAGGCGCCGAATTGAAATCGTTGCGGTAGCCGAGGTTCAGGGTGTTCGCGCTGCCGTTGACCGCGCCCGGGGTCCACGCCATGACGCTGAAGTCGCAGGCGTTGTCGTTCGTGTCGAAGCCGTTCACGCGGCGCTGGTAGCTGTTGGGGTTGCCGTCCACCGTGGTGATCGGGCCGCGGATGCCGGCGCCCTCGACGGGATGGGTGCGACCCGAGGTGCCCGCCGCGGTGCTGGTGAAGCCGCCGGTCGCGTAGAAGTTGGTCTCGTAGCAGATCGAGTCGACGAGCGTGTTGGTCGCGTCGACGAGTTCGAGGGACTCGCCGTCGTTCTCCCAGGCGTTGGAGGCGACCACCTGGTTGACGTTGGGCACGGCCGTGTTGCCGACCACCCAGTAGGCGCCGGGCTGCAGGATCGTGCCGGCGGGGATGGTGAACGCGAGGTTGTTGGTCGTGGAGTCCTCGGCGATGAGGCGCCAGCCGCTGATGTCCACGGGGCTCGACGTGCGGTTGAAGAGCTCGACGAACTCCTTGTCGTCGGTGCCCGTGTCGTCGTAGGCGAACTCGTTGATGACGACGGGGGCGGTGGAGGAACCGGGACCCTGCGGCAGGGCCGCAGACGCGAGGGCGAGGAGGTGCAGCATCGGGGTGTTGGTGGTGGTTCGACGGATGCCGCGCGTGGCGTGCGGCACCGGGGGATTCGGGGCGAGGACTCTAGCGTTCGCCGCAGGCTCATGGGGTGAAGGCCGTGTGAAAGAACCGTGCGCTTGGTGTCTCCGCTTACGGCGCAGCGGACACATCGTGCTGGGAGCCGAACGCCGTGCGGAGTACCTTCGCAGCCATGACCGCCGAACCCATGGTCCGCATCACCCTGCGCTGCTTCGCCGGCGTGCGCGAGGCGCTGGGCCAGGACGTGCTGCACCTGACCGTGCCGCGCGGCACGACCGTGGCCGGGCTGCGGGAGATGCTCGGGCAGGACCATCCTGCCCTGCTCCGGCTCGCACTCGCCTGGGCGGTCAACCAGGCGTATGCCGACGGCTCGCGCGAACTCGCCGAGGGCGACGAGGTTGCCTTCATCCCGCCGATCAGCGGTGGCAGCACCGAACGCTTCCGTTTCACGCTGCGCCGCGAGCCGCTGGACGTGCGCGCGATCGAGGCCGAGGTGCGCACCGATGCGGATGGTGCCGTGGTGACCTTCAGCGGCGTGACCCGCGACCACAACGAGGGTGCGGCCGTCGAGTCGCTCTCCTACGAGGCCTATCCCGAGATGGCGCAGCGCATGATGCAGCAGGTCTTCGCCGACGCTGCAGGGGAGCACGCCATCACCCGCGCCCGCGTCGAGCACCGCCTCGGCACGGTGCCGGTCGGCGAGGCCTGTGTGGTCGTGTGCGTGTCCGCGCCCCACCGCGACGCGGCTTTTGCCGCCGCGAAGAACCTCATGGACCGGCTCAAGCACGAGGTGCCCGTGTTCAAGCGCGAGGCGCTGCGCGACGGCGCCGGGACGCGCTGGGTGGGCAGCCTGCCGGGTCGGGCGCCCGCGCCATGAGCCGCGTGCCTGCGATTGCACTGCCGGTGCTGTTCGCCGGCTGGCTGCTGCTCGTTCCCGTCGCCTTCGTCCTCGGCATGATGGTGCTCGCAGGCGACCTGCTCGCGACGCCCTTCGTCCTGTTGTTCCGCAGGCGCATCGACTGCGCGCCAGTCCGCGCGCCGCGCCGCTCCGCTTCGATCGTCGTGGTCTCCTGGAACGGTCTCGACCACCTGCAGCGCATGCTGCCGTCCCTCGAACTGGCGATCGACGCGCACGGCGGCGACCACGAGGTGATCCTGGTCGACAATGGTTCCACCGACGGCAGCGCACCGTGGGTGCGCGCGCACCACCCGCGCGTGCGCATCGTCGCGCTGCCCGAGAACCGGTTCTTCGTGCGCGGCATGGAGGCAGGCATCGCCGCGGCCACGCGCGACACGCTCGTGCTGCTCAACAACGACATGGTGGTGGAGCGCGGTTTCCTCGGCCCGCTGCTGGCCGGCCTCGACGGCGACGACGTGTTCGCCGTCACCGCCGAGGTGCTCATGCAGGACCCGCAGGCGCGCCGCGTCGAGACCGGATTCACCGCCGCATGGTTCTCGCTGGGCCACCTCAAGCTGCAGCACCGGTTGCCCGATCCCGCCGATGCGTCCCTCCGGCCGGTTGCATGGGCCGGCGGCGGGAGCTCCGCCTACGACCGCGCCAAGTTCCTCGCGCTCGGCGGCTTCGACCGCACCTTCGACCCGTTCTACCTCGAGGACGCCGGCATCAGCCACCAGGCGTGGAAGCACGGCTGGCGCGTGCTGTTCTGTCC
>JBEATZ010000296.1:0-3218 GCA_041161695.1 Planctomycetota bacterium
GCAGCACCGAGCCGCGCGTGGTGCTGCTCGCGGACTTCCAGATCTCCGACTGATCACGGTTTCAGCCGGCCGACCCGCAGGCTGTCCTGCTGCACCCAGGCCCTGCCGGAGGCGTTGCGCAGTTCCACGACGAGCTCGATGTCGTCTGGTTCGTTCTGCACCTCGAACTCGAACTCGATGCGATCCCATCGCGCGGTGCCCTGGATGCGCCGCTCGGCCGCCTGCCCGCTCACTCGCACCGTCACCCCGGCATCGGGATCGCCCTCGGCGCCGACCACCGAGTCGGTGCGCACCGTCGCGACGAAGCGGTGGCGACCCGGCGCCAGCAGCACGGTCGTGCGCCACGAGGCCGTGACCGGGTTGCCCGTCCGCGAGGCGAGCAGGAGTGCGCGCACGCCCTCGATGCGGGTCTCCTCCAACTGGGCCTCCTCGGACTCGGGCGCCGGATGCCAGCCCTTCACGGCCACGAGGCGGCCGGGTTCGGTGGCGACAGGCTTCGGATCGGGTGCAGCCGCCTGTTCGCGAAGGCTGCGCCAGCGTGCGGCGAGCCTCGCCTCCAGGTCGGTGACCGCATCGCGGTGGGCGGTGGCTGCCTCGTCGCCGAGCCGTGCCATGGCAGGGCGCAGGCCGGCCACGACCTCGGCGATGCGCGGACCGAGCTTCGCGGGCGCGAAGAGCGGCAGCAGTTCGGTGACGCGCTTGCGGTACTTCTTGCGCACGTCGGGCAGGCGAAGCAGGGCGCGCGCCACGATGGCAGGGGGCATCGACAGGATCGAGGCCTCGGCGTCCCCGAACAGCTGGTCCATGCCGTGGGGGAGGAAGCGCGCGCCGCCCTCCGGCGGGAACACCAGCCGGTAGTTGTTGCGGTTCATGGCGTAGCCGTCCCAGTGGCCGAGCATCAGCTCGAGCGCCACGAACGTGACGAACGCATCGACATCGACGAGTTCTGCGAGCCTGCGCGCGCGCGCGGCCGGGTCGGCGATCGCGCACGCCTCGCGCAGGGCGGCAAGGCGCTCGCGCGCCGTCGCCTCGTCGCCCTCGTCGACTTCGAGGTCGACATCGATGTCCTGGCAGAAGCCGCCGTCGAAGAGGATGGCATCCCTGCTGCCGAAGTGCCGCTGGAGGAAGCGCTCGTCGAAACCCTCCTTGAGCACGTACATGCCGAGGTCGCGCTCGTTCACGCGCACCCGGGCGTGGGCGACGCGCGTGGCCGGCACGCCTGCAGCACCTGCGAGGCCGGAGCCAAGCCACTCGTGCAGCAGGGTGCCGTCCTGCACCGAGTTGTTGAGGTGGAACTTGCGGAGGCCGTGGAAGTCCGTCGGGCTGTCGAACTTGTCCAGGCTGATGCTGAAGGCAGGGCGGTCGTCGAACTCGCGGAAGCTGCCTGCTGCCCCCTTGAGCTTCACGCCCACGTCCCGGTGCGCGGTCCTGCCGTCGTGCAGGGTTGCGCGCACGTGGGAGCGCGGGTTGGTCCGCAGGGACGCCACGGCGGCCTCGTCCAGTTCGATGCGCAGTTCCAGCACGGTGCCGGGTCGGAACAGGGTGCGCGACGGGTCGTCCTGTGCGTGCGCCGTGACGCAGGCGAGCAGCGCGAGGCAGGCAGGCAACTTCCGGCGAACGGGCACGGATGGACTAGACCACGCGGACGTGTCCGCACCAAGGGCAGTGGGTCGCACGGGTGTTTTGGTCTCCCGAACCCTTGACGGCATCCGATGCCATGTCCCAACCTTGCGCCGATGCGCAGCTCCGAGCCAGGCAGCCGATTGCAACGTGCCACGCTGTGGCTCGTCATCGCGTTGCTCGCCCTCGTGGCACTGATGCCTGCGGACCGTGTGCTCGTGTGCCTGTGCCCCGTGGACGGCATGGAGCTCGCGCTCGGTCGAGGCGCGCAGACGGCCTGCCACGGCGTGGACGCCGGTGCTGACGTCGCGCCCGGCGCCACGGAACTGCTGCCTGCGCCCCCGCCCGAAGGACCGTGTGCCCACCTCGAGATCGAGCGCGCGCCATGGACGCCGGCTTCGACCTCCGGTGCCGAGGTGCCCGTCGCGCAGGGAGGTGCGGCAGCAGAGCCTCGCCTGAGACCCGTGCCGCCCCTCGGCATCGCGGCCCTCGTCATCGCGCCGCCGGATCCGCCGCCGACCGCGCTGCCACGCCTCCGCCGCTGCACGGTGTTCCTCGTCTGAGACCGCACTGGCCCCATCGGGTCCCAGTGTCCGTCCGTCTCCGAGGTCTCCATGCAAACACCGCGCTCCGTCTTCCTGCCCTTCCTCCTCGCCGCCTCCTGCAGCTACGCGTCCCACGAGCCCGTTCCCCTGCCTGCCGCAGCCGTGGTCGAGGCCGCCGCGAGGGGGCGTGAGAACGTGCCCTGGAACGAGCAGGCGCCGCTGACCCTGCGCGGCGCCGCGGAGTGGATGCGCGAGCACGGTCCTGCCCTCGCGCCCCTGCTCGCTCGCTTCTCCACCGAACTCGCCGTCGCGCGCGTGCCCACGCCGTGGCCCAACCCGGTGCTCGAGGCCGGTCCGCTGTACGGCTTCGGCGACGACGTGACCTCGCGCTCCTGGCAGCCCTTCGGCGGGCTGAAAGTCCCGCTGCCGGTCGGCGGGCGCCTTGCCACCGCGGACGAGGTGAACCGGATGCGCGCCGAACACGCGCGCGTCGAGGCCATGTCGGGTTGGTGGGGGCAACTGCTCGAGTTGCGCGATGCATGGGCTGCGCTCGTGCTGGCCCGCCAGGAACTGGGCGCACAACAGGATGCCGGTCGCGCGGCCGAGGCGGCGATGGCGACCTTCGAGGCGATGGCCCGGGCGGGAACGCTCGGCAGCGTCGAACTCGGTGCCGCCCGGCTGGAACTCGCCCGCATCCAACTCGACGAGCTCACCGCGGCGGACCGCACGGCTGCCGCCGAACAGCGGCTCGCGGCCCTGCTCGGCTGCAGTGTCGCCGTGCTCGCGCACGTCGATGCCGCCCTGCCTGCGCGCGCGGGCGACCCGCCGCCCCTCGCAGCCCTGCGCGCGACGCTGCACGAGCGGCAGCCCCAACTCCTGCGCCTGCAGGCCGACTACGCGCTGGCCGAGGCCCAGTTGCAGCACGAGATGTCGCTGCAGTACCCCGACCTGGTGCTCGGCGGCTCGCTGCAGGGCGACCCCGGTGAGCGCAAGACCGTTGCCGGGCTCACGCTTGGCGTCGACCTGCCGCTGTTCGACCGCAACCAACAGGGC
>JBEATZ010000308.1:0-2928 GCA_041161695.1 Planctomycetota bacterium
CCAGCACCCAGCGGAACAAGCGCACCCCGTCGCGCTGCTCGAGCCCGAGCACGAGTTCGCGCACACCACGTCCCGGCGCGAGCACCAGCTCGCAGCCGAAGTCGTTGACGACGATGCCGCTGCCCTCGCGGCCGCGGTTGCCGTCGAGGGCGAGGTAGGACGCATCGACCGGGCGGATGGCTGCGAGGCAGCCCGACGGGAACGAGGCGTCGCCC
Organism: Planctomycetota bacterium; assembly: GCA_041161695.1. GTDB lineage: Bacteria > Planctomycetota > UBA1135 > UBA1135 > UBA2386 > JBEATZ01. The sequence continues at coordinate 216 of JBEATZ010000308.1, forward strand.
ATGTTCCTGGGCCTGCCGTTGCGGGCCTCCGCCAGCGCAGCCGTGAACGCCTCGAAGGAATCGTGCCGGCAGGCGATGCGCAGCGCGTCGGCGGCAGTTGGTCCGAGGTGCTCGCCGTCGAGCTGCAGCTGCAGGTTCCATGGCTCGGCGCCCGGCCAGCGGAACCACGGCACGCGCATGCCCGCGCTCGCGACCGGGTCCTTCACGTCGCGCGCAACCTGCTGCCGGGTGCTGCCGAGCCAGAGGTCGCCGTCGCGCAGGTCGATGCAGCAGGCCCGTGGATCGTCGCCAAGGGCTGCGATGCGCTTCACCAGGTGGTTGCCGGGTGCGGCGGGGTTGTCCATCACCACGAGGTCGTGCAGCCGCAGGTCGGTGGCACGCGCCAGCTTGTCGACCAGCACGACGTCGCCGCGCACCGGGTCGCCGTAGAGCGTGGGCTGCATCGATCCCGTGGGGACGACGTAGCGCTCGGCCACGTGCCTGCGCATCGCCTGCAGCACCACGAGCGCGATGACCACGACCGGGAGCACGTCGCGCGCAAGGCGCCACAGGGCGGAGCCGCGGGACTCCCTGCGCAGGTCGGGCACGGCGGCCATGGCACGCGAGGATGCCCGATGTGCGCAGCAGGGTCCACTGTGGCGCACGGACGCGCGCTCGCTGGCGCACGGCACCGACGGGACTAGACTCTGGCCATGACCCGCATCGAGGACCTGATCCACGACTGGAACCGCACCGGCGGCTCCCACCAGCCGACCCGGCCGCTGCAGTTCGACGACGAGACCCTGCGCGACGGCCTGCAGTCGCCAGCCGTGATCGACCCGCCGCTCGAGAAGAAGCTCGAGTTGCTGGAGCTCATGGATCGCCTCGGCATCCACACCGCCAACCTCGGCCTGCCCGGCGCCGGCGGACGGCCCCGCGAGGACATCCTGCGCATGGCGCAGCACATCGCGCAGCGGAGGCTTCGCATCGGCGCCAACGTCGCGTGCCGGACCGTGGTGAGCGACATCGAGCCCGTCGTGGAGATGACGCAGAAGGCGGGCATCCCCATCGAGGTGTGCGCGTTCATCGGCAGCAGCTCCATCCGCCAGTACGCGGAGGACTGGACGCTGGAGATGATGCTCAAGAACACGCGCGAGGCGCTCACCTTCGCGCAGCGGCACCAGCTGCCGGTCATGTACGTGACCGAGGACACGTCGCGCGCGCACCCGGACACGCTCCGCGCGCTGTACTCCACGGCCATCGAACTGGGCGCACGCAGGCTGTGCGTGTGCGACACGGTCGGCCACTCGACGCCGCAGGGCGCGCGCGCCGTGGTACGGTTCGTCCGCGAACTCGCCGACCAGCACGACAAGACCCTGGGCGTCGACTGGCACGGCCACCGCGACCGCGACCTGGGCATCGCCAACTGCCTCGCGGCCATCGAGGCCGGCGCGGACCGCGTGCACGGGTCGGCGCTCGGCGTCGGCGAGCGCGCGGGCAACGCGCCGATGGACCTGCTGCTCGTCAACTGCAGGCTGCAGGGCTGGATCGACAACGACCTCACCGCGCTGCCCGAGTATGCGCGCAGGGCCGCTGCGGCCCTCGGGGTCGAGATCCCCCACAACTACCCGGTGCTGGGTGGCGACGCGTTCGAGACCGGCACCGGCGTCCATGCCGCCGCGGTGGTCAAGGCCTACCGCAAGGGCGACGTGGCGCTCGCCGACTCGGTCTACTCCGGGGTGCCGGCCCACATGGTCGGCCTCGAACAGGTCATTGCCGTGGGCCCCATGAGCGGCAAGTCCAACGCGTCGTGGGCGCTGGAGAAGCTGGGCATCGAGCCGACCGAGGATCGGGTCCAGAAGGTCCTTGCCGCCGGCAAGTCCAGCAAGCGGATGCTCACCAGCGCCGAGGTCCGCGCCGCCGCCGGCGCCTGATCGACCGGGGATCGGACGGAGAACTCCGATTCTCCGTCAAGATCGACAGGGGCTTCCTCCGATGGCTTGGGACAACGGAGGACCCATGGATCAGGTACTCAACATGGAGATCGTCGAGGAGCTGATCTCCCTGTCGGACGAAGGCAACCCCGAGTTGCTTCTCGAGCTCATCGACATCTTCCTCAGCGACACCCCCACGAAGCTGCAGAGCATCGTGCAGGGCGCCGAGGCAGCGGACTTCCACGCCATGGAACGGGCTGCCCACTCGCTGAAGGGTTCTTCGGGCAACCTGGGCGCCCAGCGCCTGCAGGAGTCCTGCGAGCGGATGCAGTACGCGAGCCGCGCCCAGCAGTTGGAGATCTCCCGCAGCCTGGCCGCGCGGATCGTCCGTGAGTTCGAGGTGGCCAAGGCCGCCCTCATCGAGCTGCGCGACCAGCTGCGCCCCGCCTGACGCGGGCGTGGGCGGGCGGGCGGCTCGGGCCGCCCGGTGCGATCAGGCCTGCTGGGAGGCCTCGGCCTCGACCGCCGGATTGCGGGAGGCGCCCTCGGTCGGGTTGGTCAGCTGGAAGCTGGCCGGCTTGCCGCGGTACTGGCAGCGGTGGCACTTGTGGTAGAAGGTCCGCTGGCGCGCCATGCAGGTGTCGACCCCGATCTGGTGGGTGATGAGGGGGGTCGCGGAACCCTCGACGGTGGGACAGAAGCGCATGCCACTCATGGTTGCAGGTCTCACCCCCCGGCGCCGGCGGGGGCCGGAGTCCAAGGGGAAGCGAGCAGGATAGACCCTCGACCCCGTGGGTCAA
>JBEATZ010000340.1:0-4057 GCA_041161695.1 Planctomycetota bacterium
CGCGCGCCATCAAGCCGTCGACGACGAGCTCCTCCACCGGGAGCGGCACCTGCACGCCGAGCTCCTCCAGCAGCGGCGGCACCTCGCGCAGGTGGCCGCGCGCCATGTCGCGCTTCGTGCCGCCGAAGGGCACGCGCCCTGCCAAAGCCGCATAGGCCGTGCAGCCGAGGGCATAGAGGTCGGCGCGCGCGTCGACCGGCTCGTTGCGCAGCTGCTCGGGCGCCATGAACGCCACGGTGCCCACGCGGCCCTGCTCGTCCGCGAGGCCGAGGTCCGCCAGCTTGGCGCGTCCGTCACCGGTGAGCAGGATGTTTGCGGGCTTCACGTCGCGATGGACGATGCCCTGCGCATGCGCCGCCTGCAGCGCGCCAGCGACGTCGCGCAGCACCGGCAGCAGTTCCTGCCACGACATCCTGCCAGCCGACTTGAGCCGGCGCGCGAGGGTGCCGCCTGCCACCAGCTCCATCACCAGGTAGTACTCGCCCCGGTCCTCGCCCACCTCGTGGACCTGCACGAAGCGCGGATCGACGAGCGCAGCTGCCGTGTGCGCCTCGCGCAGGAACGCCTCGACGCGCTTCGGGTCGTGGCCTGCCTCGGTGGTGCGACGCAACACCTTCAGTGCGACGTCGCGTCCCGTGCGCAACTGCTGGGCGCGGTACACCGTGCCGAACCCGCCTGCCCCCAGCAGCGAGACGATGCGGCAGCCGCCGATCTCGGTGCCGAGGCGCGCATCGGTGGCGGCCTTGCTCTCGGGTGCGAGTTCGGACTCGTCGCGAGCCGCGACGTGCAGTTCGGCCTCTGGCTCGGGCACGGTCGCCGCCGGGGCCACGTCCTCGACTGCGTCCACCGCCACGTGGGTCTGGCCGATGTCGAAACCGGTGCCTGCCGCGAGTTCGAGCCGTTCGACCCGGCTGCCGAGGTGGATCACGCCATGGGAGGACTGCAGGTCGGCCACCACGAGCGTGCCATCCTGCCACTCGATGCGGCAGTGCTGGCGGGACACGCGCTCGTCGAGGATGCGCACCGTGCACGACGAACTGCGGCCGAGCGTCACGGCAGCGCCCTCCGCCACCTCGAAGCGGTGCGTGGTCCCTCGGGTCGTGGCGTGGAGCCGTGCGCGTCGCATGGGGCGGCGCAGCGTAGCGAGGGTCCGGGAGCCAGCTGCCGCGCGGCGGGGGAAATTCCGGCGCCGAGGGGCGCACCCGAGGATCCGCCGCCTCGCGCTGGACGCTCGCCTCGCCCGTCGCTGGAATGCCGCCGATGAGCAAAGTGATGCGTGTTGCGGTGACCGGCGCCGCCGGTCAGATCGGTTACTCCCTGCTGCCCATGATCGCCTCGGGCGGCGTCTTCGGCCCGGACACCCGGGTGATCCTGCAGCTGCTCGAGGTCACGCCGGTGCTGCCGGCCCTCGAGGGCGTGAAGATGGAACTGCACGACTGTGCATACCCGTTGCTGCAGGACGTGATCTGCTCCGACAAGGCGGAGGTGGCGTTCAAGGACGCCGACCTGTGCATGCTGGTCGGCAGCAAGCCGCGCACCAAGGACATGGAGCGCAAGGACCTGCTCACCGAGAACGGCAAGATCTTCGTCGGCCAGGGCCGCGCCATCGCCGAGGCCGCTGGTCCCAACGTTCGCGTGGTGGTCGTGGGCAACCCGTGCAACACGAACTGCCTGATCGCGATGCACAACGCCAAGGGCGTGCCGCAGGACCGCTTCTCGGCCATGACGCGCCTCGACCAGAACCGCGCCAAGGCGCAGCTCGCGCTCAAGGCCGGCAAGCACTGGTCGACCGTCAAGAAGGTCACCATCTGGGGCAACCACTCCAACACCCAGTACCCGGACTGGCACCACGCCACCATCGACGGCATCGCCGCGGCCAAGGCCGTGAACGACGACGCGTGGCTGCAGGGCCCGTTCCTCAAGACCGTGCAGGAGCGCGGCAAGGCCATCATCGAGGCCCGCGGCAAGTCGTCGGCCATGAGCGCGGCGCAGGCCGCAGTGGACCATGCGCACAGCCTGTTCACGGTGACCACCGCGGACGACTGGACCTCGCTGTGCGTCGTGAGCGACGGCAGCTACGGCACGCCGGCTGGCATCATCAGCAGCTTCCCCTGCACCACCGACGGCAAGGGCAACTGGAAGATCGTGCAAGGCCTGTCGATGAGCGACTTCTCGCGCCAGAAGGCCCAGGTCTCCTGGAACGAGCTGGTCGAGGAGCGCTCGATGGTCCAGTCGATGCTCGGCTGATCGACACCGCACCCGCCTGCGCGCACGGGCGCGCAGGCAACCAGCCCAGAACGCAGTGAGCCCCCTCGAGATCCTCGTCACCTTCGGCGCAGGCCTCGTCATGGGCGCCATCAACAACGTCGCAGGTGGCGCAGGTGTCCTCGCGCTCATGGCGTTCACCTACGCGTGCGGCTTGCCGCTCTCGACGGCCAACCCCTCGCTGCGGCCTGCCGCGATTGCCGTCGGGTTGTTCGGCTTCCTCGGCTTCCTGCGCGCCGGCCTGAAGATCCCTGCGCGTGCATGGGCACAGGCGCTGATGGCCGTACCCGGCGCCCCGATCGGCAGCTGGCTCGCCCTCTGGCTGCCGGATCTCGTGTTCCGGCTGTACCTCGTGGCGGTGCTCGGCCTCCTGCTCTGGCAGCAACTGCGCAGCAAGCCGCTCCAGGCCGCCACCAGCCCGCGCCCCTTCTGGGTCGGGGCCCTCGGCTGCCTGCTCGTGGGCGTCCACATGGGCTACGCCCAGATCGCCGTGGGCCTGCTCGCCACGCTCGTGCTTGCATCCTCCTACGAACGCGACCTCGTCGCGGTGAACGCCGCCAAGAGCACGCTCGTGATCACCACCGCCGTCGCCTCCGTGGGCACCTTCGCGTTCACGGATGCCATCGCCTGGGGCCCGGCCATGGCGTTGTTCGCGGGCTGCGCCATCGGCAGCTATGCCGCGAGCCACTGGTCGGTGCAGAAGGGCAGCAGCTCCGTGCGCCGCGTCGTGATCGTGCTGGCGGCGCTCACGCTCGTCGACCAGCTGGTCAACGTCGCGCTGCTGCTCCGGACCTGAAGCAAGTCGCCGTCGTCACAGCATCGCCACGCCCCGCTGGGCGTGTTGCTCCAGAACCACCCGCACCGTGGCAGCAGCCAGGGGCAGTGCCCCCACTTTCTGCCTGCCACCGTCTGCCGAGGTACCAGACGGCTGAGGCGGGCCCTGGCAGCAGGAGGCGCTGCGGAACCCGCCAAGGGTTGTGGGAACGGAGGTCGCGTGCGACCGGTGACGCTGGCGCTGCTTGCCGGACTGGGCAGCGATTCCGTACTCGCGATACACTGCGGCGACGCCTGCAGGCAGCGCCGGACCACCGCCACTGCGGCGGCGCAGCACGAGTCGGGGCACGGTTCGGTGTGTGGTGTCGGCCAAGGACTCTCACCCTCATGACCATGAAGAGAATCGTCGGTGCGGTCGCCATCGCGGCGACTGCTGCAGCGGTCCTCTGGTCGCTGCCAGCTCCGCCAGCGCCGCCGGCCATACCGCCAACATCGAACGCGCAGAGCCCGGCGCCGCCGGCAACTGGCCACCTTGCTGCCCCTGAGACGGCGACCTCGCGCTTCGAAGCCCCGCTCCTCCCTGCTGATGCCACCGGGGAGCCGGCGGCGGCACCATCACGCGGCAAGCTGCTCGGTCGCGTCATCGATCCGGCTGGGGTGCCGGTGTGCCCGGCGCGCGTCTACGCCTTCGCCCTCCGCAATGGCAAGCCGACCGAAGACCAGCCGGTGCACGACGATGTCGACGAACACGGCGAGTTCGAGTTGGTGGCGACGCTCGACGGCGACGTGCTGATCGTCGCGATCCCCTGGCAGCCGGCGACTGCCGTTGCGAAGACGGCCGCGAGGATGCTGCCGCCACACGGAGGACTCGCGGCCACCGCCGTGGCCGCGGCGATGCATCGCCAGCAGACACAGTCGCTCGGGGACCTGCAGGTGCGCACGACGGTCGCCATCTCCGGCAGCGTGCAGGGGCCTGGCGGCGAACCCGACGTCGGCGTGCCCGTCGGCTGGGCGCCGG
>JBEATZ010000342.1:0-2805 GCA_041161695.1 Planctomycetota bacterium
CGTCTGGTGCTGCCGCATCGCGGGACCGCGGACCCGGGAATCCTGACAGGTCGTTCAAGCGCGGGGCCGGTTCGTGCCGATGGGAACGAACCCGAGGAGACCTTGCCATGGCCCGATCGACCCCCGTGTTCTCGCTGCTGCTCACCGCCCTCGCTGCGGCCCAGGAACCTGCGCGTCTCGACGTCGTCGAGATGAAGTCGGGGGAGCGGCTGCAAGGCCAGGTCGTGGCGCAGGCCGACGGCATGATCGAGATCCGCCTCGGCGACGGCGCCGTGATCGGCATCGGCTCGGACCAGGTGAGCGCCATCCATCGCGGCGCGGGCACGCCTCCTGCACCGGTCGCGCAGAAACTGGCCGCCCGCGAGGAGTGGTTCGTGCTGCACGACGGCAAGGGCGAGCCGGTCGGCTGGATGCAGTCGGTCACCTCCACCGAGGGCACGGGCGTGCGCCTCGCGGAGGAATGGGAGTTCGTTTTGGGCGCCCGCACGGTCGGCATCACGATCGTCGAGCAACTCGACAGCGCGCTGCAGCCGCGCACTTCCTACTGGCGCGAGCGCATCCGCAGCGAGGGTGCCGCCGCCGTGGTCGAGGAGCGCATCCTGAGTACCGAGTTCGGGCCGGAAGGCCTCGAGGTGCGCCGCACGACCCCTGCCGGCAACAGCAGCTTCCGACTGCCTGCCGCGAGTTCCCTGCAGTTCCCGCTGGGTGCCATGGCGCGGTTGCGCGCAGGATTGCTCGCCAAGGACGGCAATCCCGTCGAGCTCGCGGTGTTCGACCCGCAGCTGGAGGAAGTGGTGGTGCGCCGCTACGAACCGGCGCGCCGGCGTACGGTGAACCGCGACGGTTCCACGCAGCCCGTCTTCGAGGTCGCCCAGCTCGTGCGGTCGATCCGCAACACCGAGTGGCTGGATGCCGAGGGCAACGTACTGCGTCGCGAGGTCAGCGGCCCGGCGCTCGTGGCCGTCCGCAGTGACAAGTCCTCGGCGCGCCTCGTCGTGAGGTCCCAGCTCAAGTACCCGCCGTCGCTCGTGCGCGAGCGCAACGGCGCCTTCGGTCTCTGGCTGCCGAACCCGTCGTGGGTCGCTGCCGAGGAAGTGCCTGCCGGGCAACTGGCGCTGCACTGCGAGGGCCGCGGCCTCGGCCTCGGCGTGGCGCTGCTCGACCACCTGCCTGCCGACACCAGCCTCGATGCGGCCACCGATGCCGTGGTGCGCTGGCTCGCGCTCATGCAGCCGGGTGTGCGCGTGGTGGAGCGCGGCCCGACCCGCATCCGCGACCGCGATGCGATGCGCCTCGTGCTGCGCGGCCGCGCGGGCCGCAGCACCCTCGAGGGCGCCGCCTACGTGGTGCCTTGCGGCGCCACGCACCTCGTGGCCAGCAGCATCGGCACCAGCGAACAGTGGAACGAACTCGCGGCAGACGTCGCCGCCATGGTCCAGGGCCTCGAACTCGCGCCTGCGGCCCTCTCGCCCGTGCTGCAGGGGCCGCTTGCGGAGAAGCCGCCTGCAAAGCCCGTGCAGGTGCGCGTTGTCGACCTGACCGGAGAACAGCCGCCCGCGACTCCGCCGAAGCAGTGAGGCTCAGTACGTGGGCTGCAGCCCGCAGCCGCGCAGGCAGGCGGCTTCCAGCACGTGTTCCTCGGTGATGCGCTCGCGTTCCGCGAGATCCGCGAGGGTTCGTGCGATCCTCAGCAGCCGGATGCGCGCACGGGTGCCGAGGCGGTGCATGCGCTGCAGGTCCTCCAGCAGCAGCAGTACGCGCTCGCCTGCGCCGCATGCCGCGTGGAGTGCTGCGTCCTCGAGCCGGCCGTTCCACGTCGTCACGCCGCCGCGGCGCTGGCGCGCAGCCTGCCGTGCGCGCGCGGACACGACCTGCTCACGGAACCCCGCGGTGGTCTCCGTGCCTGCCGGCGTCGTCCGGAAGCACGCCGGGTCGAGTGCCGGCACCTCCACCTGCAGGTCGATGCGGTCGAGCAACGGGCCCGAGAGCCGGCTGCGGTAGCGGTCGACCAGCGCAGGGGGACAGCGGCAGGCGCGCAGCGGGTGGCCGAGGTACCCGCACGGACAGGGGTTCATGGCCGCCACCAGCAGGAAGTCGGCAGGCATGCGCACCACCTGCCGCGCACGGCCGATCGTCACCTCGGCGGACTCGAGCGGCTGGCGCAGCGCCTCGAGCGCATCGCGGCGGAACTCGGGCAGTTCGTCGAGGAACAACACGCCGCGGTGCGCGAGCGTGACCTCGCCCGGGCGCACGTCCGTACCGCCGCCCAGCAGGCTCGCCGTCGAGCTCGTGTGGTGTGGCGCGCGGAACGGCCGGCCCTGCGCGGGCACCGGGCAGCCGGCAGCGGTGTGCACCTTCAGCACCTCGAGGGCCTCCTCCGGATCCGGTGCGGGCAGCAAGCCCGGCAGGCGGCGCAGCAGCGCGGTCTTGCCCGAGCCGGGCGGGCCCGAGAACAGCAGGTTGTGCCCGCCGGCTGCCGCCACCAGCAGCGCGCGCTTGGGGGTGTCGTGGCCGCGGATGTCCGCGAGTTCGGGAGCCGCGACCGGTTGCCACGGCGGCGCGGGCGGCACGGGCGGCAGGGGGCGATGCTGCGCGAGCCACGCGAGGGCATCGGCCACGGTCGGCGCGCCCAGCACCTCGATGCCAGGGATGACGGCACAGCGGGCTGCGTCCTCGGGTCCGGTGAGGACCGTGTGGCAGCCTTGCGCCCGCGCCGCCAGCGCCACGCTCACGATGCCGCGGGCCGGCAGGATGCGACCCTGCAGGTTGACCTCCCCGTGTGCGCACAGGCCCGCCGTGCGCGCG
>JBEATZ010000396.1:0-2529 GCA_041161695.1 Planctomycetota bacterium
CGGCTGCGCATCGCGCTCGGCGGCCCGGAACGCCGGTGGCCACTGCATCACGTCGGCGATGCGCAGCCGCGCCCGCACGGCGCGCTCGGCATCGGAGCCGATGGGCGCGGCATCGAGCGCCGCACGGAAGTGGCCTGCGGCTGCGACTGCGTCCCCGCACTCGAGGGCGAGGTCGCCGAGCCGCAGCCGCGCCCGGCGGCCCGGATCCGAGGCCGGGAAGCGCTCGGCCAGCATCGTGAGCTGCTCCACGGGCAGTTCGTGCAGCGGCCGGTCGAGCACCGCCCCGGCTTCGCGGCGCACGAGGGCCTCGTAGGCTGCGGTGGCAGCGGGCTGCAGGTTGGCGAGCGTGAGCGTGACGGCCAGCCGGACGCCGAACCAGCGCCCGGGGCCGACCGGCAGCACGCCGCCGGACTCCTCGCGGAGCAGCCGCTGCAGCCGGTCCACGGCCACCGCGTGCTCACCCTTGGCAAGGTCGGCGAGGGCCTGCTCGAAGGCGTACAGGTCCTCCTGCGAGCGCGGCAGGCTGAACAGGCTGTCGTCGCGACCTGCCGCAAACTCGGTGGGTCGGGGCACCTCGCGCCAGCCCTCGGGCACCTGCTGCGGACGGGGCAGCGGCACCGGATCCTGCGCCGCGAGCACGGCGCCCAGAAGGACGGCAGCTGCAGCGCGCGCTGCGGTACTCGGTGCGGGTTCGCGGGTCATGGGTGAGGGGGTGTGCAGGTTGGCTCGCGCGGGTCCTTCCGCACGCCCGGCCGTCAGACCAGGCGCGCGCGCTTGCGCAGGATCCACTCGATGCCGAGGAGCAGCAGCAGCACCGCGAGCGACCAGCCGCTGTCCCATGCCGGGCGCGTCTGCGACTCCTCGCGGGTCTCGTTGGGCTTGCGCCCGGCGAAGTCTTCGGCCAGCAACGACGCCTGCGCAAGGAAGAGACTCCGGGCCTTCGCATCGGGGCCCGAACTGGCCTCGCTGATGCGCCTCAGGGTCTCTGCATCCTGGCTGGAATCGGCCAGTTCCCGGTCCGGGATGCGCACCAGCACGTCGGCACGGGCGAGAACCTGGTCGGCGGGGTTCTGGTTGGCGTGGACCAGGAAGCTGAACGCGCCCGGATCCGCCATCGTGAAGGTGGCCTGGAACGATCCGGGCTCGCCCGGCACCGCGCGCAGGACGCGGCGCTCGACGTTGCCGTCCTCCTTGCGGAGGAACACGGCCTGCTCGCCGGAGGCCGCCGGCTGCAGTTCCTCCCCGAGCACCCGCAGCGTGACGCGCAGCTTGTCGCCGGTCTCCAGCAGGTTGCGGTCGAGGGAGAGCTCGAGCAGGTCGTCGCGGCGCTGCAGCCTGCCGCTCGCGAGCTGGCGGACCACGTTGCGCCAGAAGGCGTCCATGTAGGTCTCGCCATAGGGGTTGCGCCAGCGCCAGGTCTCGTCCGTGCCGAGGAAGAAGGTGTTGCCGCGCGGCATCGGGCTCGTGACCGCGATCGGCCGCTTGCCGTAGCGGTTCGCGTCGGTGGGGTGCCGGAACAGCACCGTGGCGCCGGGTTTGGCGCGCAGCACCGGGTGGTACACCACGAACCCCTGCAGGCCCTCCTGCCAGAGCCGCTTGTTGAGCGCGATGTCGCGCTGCAGCAGCAGGATGTCCGGCGGACTGTCGGGGTTGTCGAGCACGGGCCAGAACGGCTTGTCGCGCGGCGGCTTGTTGGCCCCGAGCCAGGTCGGGTCCTCCAGCACCACGGGCAGCAGGTCCTGCAGCGGCGTGTTGCGGTAGCGCTCGGGCATGGCCGCGTCGCCGTACAGGAAGCCGGCGCCGCCGCCGAACTCGACGAAGCGCACGAGCAGTTCGAGCCAGCTGCGGATGCCCTCCTCGGTGGGGGCGAGGCGCTCCGGGTTCACGTCGCCCAGCAGCACCACGTGGTACTGCATGAGTTCCTTCTCGGTGCGCGGGATGTCGCGCAGCGGCGGCAGCGTCTTGCTGTGCTCCTGCTCGAACTGCGGGTTCGCGTCGAACAACACCACCTGCACCTCGATCGAGGGATCGACGCGCAGCAGTGCGTTCTTGAGGTAGCGGTACTCCCAGCGCGGCCGTTCCTCGACGTAGAGCACGCGGATCTTCTCGTCGTTCACCCGCAGGAAGCGCGTGTCGACGTTGTCGTCCACCTGGCTCTCCTCGGTGAGCGCCGCCAGCTGGAACCGCAGGGTCCAGTCGCCTGCCTCGGCAAACGCGTGGTACAGCCGCACCTTCACCGCCTCGCCATCGGGGCCGAGCACGGCATCGGCCGCGGTGAGGGGCACGAACGCGCCGCCGTCGCGCGAGCCCACCAGCTCCACGCGCGCGTTCCTGCCCGACAGGCCCTCGGCGCGCACGGTCACGTCGAACGCGACCTGCTCCTCGCGCAGCGCCTCGGCGGGGCCGGGCGGGCCGGTGATCCATGCGTTGCGCGGCGCCTCGGGGTCGCCCACGCCCAGCGTGTGCACGGGGATGCCCCGCATCGCGTACTTGGCGGCGACCTCGACCGGGTCGAGGCCTGCGTTGTTG
>JBEATZ010000419.1:0-4726 GCA_041161695.1 Planctomycetota bacterium
CTGCGGGGGTGGTGCCGTGGGATCCTGGGCCGAGAGCGACGCGGCGAGCAACACGAACCACGGCACGAATCGCTGCATGCGGACATCAAACGCGAAGCGGAACGGGTTGCCCACCACCCGGTGGTAACGAATCCGCGGCACCGGCGGGAATGCGTTCCGGGCGCCCGCTAGAAAGGAACCATGGCCAAGCGGCTCTTCCTCGTCGACGGCACGGCCCTCGCCTACCGCAGCTTCTTCGCCTTCGCGGCCAACCCGCGCACCAGCCTCACCACGAGCAGCGGGCAGCCAACCGGAGCCGTGTTCGGCTTCGTGCAGACGCTGCGTTCGCTGCTGGAGCGCGAGAAGCCCGACGCGATCGCGGTGGCCTTCGACGGCCCGCGCGAGGACCTGTACCGCACCAAGATCTACCCGGAGTACAAGTCGACGCGGTCGCGCATGCCGGACGAGATGGCGGTGCAGCTCGACGACATCCGCAAGGTCGTCGAGGGCTACGGCATCCGCATCGTCGAGAGTCCCGCCGACGAGGCCGACGACGTGATCGGCACGCTGGCCGTGCAGGGCCGCGAGGCCGGCATGGAGGTCTACATCGTCACCGGCGACAAGGACTTCCTGCAGCTGGTCGGTCCGCACATCCACCTGTGGAACCTGCGTTCCTCCACCACCAAGCCCGAGGTCATGGGCCCCGCCGAGGTGGAGGCGAAGTGGGGCGTGAAGCCGTCCCAGATCGTCGACCTGCTCGCGCTCATGGGCGACAGCTCCGACAACGTGCCCGGCGTGCCCAAGGTGGGCGAGAAGACGGCCGTGGAGCTGATCCAGCAGTTCGGCAGCCTGGACGCAGTGCTGGCGCGCGCGGAGGAGGTCAAGAAGCCCTCGATCCGCCAGTCGCTGCTCGAGAACCGTGAACTCGCCGAACTGTCGCGCCGCCTCGTCACCCTGCAGACGGCACTGAAGCTGCACCTCGACATCGCGGGCATAGGCCCGGCCGAACCCCATCCCGACCTGCTGCGCGAGCTGTTCACGCGCCTCGAGTTCGACTCGTTGCTGCGCTCGCTCCCGTCCGTGCAGAAGGCAGACGACGTCGCCCGGCAGTACGTGTGCGTGCGCACCGGGGAGCAGCTGCACGAACTCGTGCGCGCGCTGCGCGAGGCAGGCAGCTTTGCCGTCGACACCGAGACGACCAGCCTGCAGATCCGCCAGGCAAAGCTCGTGGGGCTGTCGTTCTCCTTCGAGCCAGGCAAGGCATTCTACGTGCCGCTCAACGCCCAGCCGCCCGTGCTGCCGGGCGGGGCCGAGGCCGTGCTGGAGGCGCTGCGTGGCGTGCTCGAGGACCCGAAGCTGCGCAAGACCGGCCAGAACGCGAAGTACGACATGGGTGTGCTGCGCGGCGCCGGCATCGACGTGCGCGGCCTCGAGTTCGACACCATGCTCGCGTCCTACTGCATCGCGCCGGGCGTCGTGTCCCACGGCCTCGACGAGATGACCCTGCGCCACTTCGGCCACGTCAAGATCCCCACCAAGCAACTGCTCGGCACCGGCAAGCAGCAGAAGACCTTCGACCAGGTCGACCTGCAGAGCGCAGCCGAGTACGCGTGCGAGGATGCCGACTACACCTGGCGGTTGCGCGGCGTGCTGGCGCCCCAGCTGGCGGCACACGGGGTGGAGGCGCTGTTCCACGACCTCGAGATGCCCCTCGTACCGGTGATCCTCGACATGGAGTGGGAAGGCATCGCCGTCGACCGCGAGCACCTCGAGCGCCTCGGCCGCGACCTCGGCAAGCGCATCGAGGAACTCGAGCGGCGCGTGCACGAGCGCGCGGGCAGCGAGTTCAACATCGGCAGCCCGGCCCAGCTGGGCGAGGTGCTCTTCGACAAGCTCGAGGTGCACCGCGCGGCCGACATCGCGCGACCCAAGCGCACCAAGACCGGCCAGTACAAGACCGACGCCGAGGTGCTGGAGAAGCTCGCGCCGTTCCACGAGGTGCCGCAGCTGGTGCTCGAGTGGCGCATGCTCACCAAGCTCAAGGGCACGTACGTCGACAACCTGCCGGAGATGATCGACCCGGCCACCGGGCGCATCCACACGAGCTTCAACCAGGCCGTGGCCGCCACCGGGCGCCTCAGCTCGGACAACCCCAACCTGCAGAACATCCCGATCCGCACGCCCGAGGGGCAGAAGGTGCGCAGCGCCTTCGTTTCGCGCGACAAGGACTGGGTGCTCCTGTCCGCCGACTACAGCCAGATCGAGCTGCGCATCCTCGCGCATCTCTCCGGAGACAAGGCGCTCGTCGACTCGTTCCGCAAGGGCGAGGACATCCACCGTCGCACCGCGGCCATCGTGCACGGCATGATGCCGGAGCTGGTGACGCCCGACCTGCGCAACCAGGCCAAGGTCATCAACTACGGCCTCGTCTACGGCATGGGCGCGAGCCGCCTCGCGAGCGAGACCGGGCTCACGCCGCCCGAGGCACGCAAGTTCATCGAGGCCTACTTCCGCGCACTGCCGGGCGTGAAGCGCTACCTCGACGACAGCCTCGCCGAGGCAAGGAAGTCGAAACAGACGGTCACCATGTTCGGGCGCAAGCGGCCGCTGCCCGACATCGACGCCGACAACGCCATGATCCGCATCGCGGCGGAGAACATGGCCGTCAACACCCCCATCCAGGGCGCGGCAGCGGACATCGTCAAGCGCGCGATGCTGCGCGTGCACGATCGCCTCGCGAAACAGAAGCTGCGCGCGCGGCTCATCCTGCAGGTGCACGACGAACTGGTGCTCGACGTGCCCGAGGACGAGTTGCGCGAGGTCGAGATCCTGCTGAAGGATGCGATGACCGGGGCAGCGGAGCTGTCGGTGCCCCTCGAGGTCACCATGGGGCACGGCCGGTCCTGGCTCGCCGCGCACTGAGCTGCACGGAGCCCCTCAGCGCGCCTTGCCGCCCGTGCCGCGCAGCCTCGGCCCTGCTTCCTGCCGGGTGACGATCGGCACGTGGCCCACCTCGAGCCCCTTGGGGGGCGTCACCATCACGCCGGGATCCAGTTCGGCGAGCCGGCCGCTCGCGGGCGGCGGGAGGTACTGTCGCTCCTTCGTCCAGTGGCGGTGCAGCCGCTCCACCCGCTGCTGCATGCGCTCGCGTTCCTCGGCCGTGAGGTCCGCGTGCTGCAGCGCCGGCTGGTCGGCGAACCGGTACCAGCTGTAGGTGACGATGCTGCCGTCGCCGAGTTCGCTGCGGAACGGCCCTGCGACCGGACCCGGAGTGGTCCATGCGCCGTCCTCGGGCGTCACATAGGGCTCGGGGACCTCGCGGGTCTCCGGTACGAAGCGCGCCGCGCGCAGGGCCTCGGGCTCCTGTGCTGCTGCGTCCCCGACGGGCTGCCACTGCACTGCCTTGCCGGCACGCACGGCCGTGAAGCGCTCGGGCAGCACGGCGAGGCCGTCGCGACCGAGCGTCACGAACGCCTTGTCCCACTGGAACCCGAAGGTGTGCACGTCGCCGACAAGGGGCTGCGCGAAGCGGGCCCAGTCCAGGGACACGCGGTCCTCCTTCTTCACGTCCGGCGTGTGGATGCGCCAGGTGGACCAGCCCTTGCCCGTGAAGCGGTGCAGCACGCTCCTCGCCTCGTCGATGGCAGGATCGACCTCCGGACCACCGCGGAACCATGCCTCGACGGCATCCCAGTACGCATCGCGTCGGTACGAACGGATGCGCTGCACGAGGACCGAGCGACCCTCGGGATCGGTCGGGAAGCGCGTTGCCGCGATGCGTGCGTGCGGCGTCCCGTCGGCACCGGCAGCCACCGCGGCAGGCACGTACTGCGTCTCCATCTGCAGCGCCCGGTTGGGGTCGGCAGGCCGGCTGTCGAGGAACATGCCGGCGAACTGGGGTTTCTCGATCGTCGCCGACGAGAAGAAGAAGGGCGTGAAGAAGGCGACCGGTCCCCGGAACGTGGCCGTGTCGAGGAACAGCGTCCAGCACTGGTTGCCCGTGGGCACGTCGGCGCCTGCGGTCTTCGCCTTCGGCTCGGTGAGCGGCAGGGGCAGGTAGCCGTAGCCGAACAACTGCCCGCTCGTGCCCTGTGCGAGGTTGAGGCCGTCCGGCGGCCAGAGGACCCATGGGCTCAGTTGCGCGACCCCGTACTTGCCGAGCGGCCGGTTCCAATCGCGACCCTTGCCGGCGCCTGGACCGTTGGCCCACATCGAGAAGTCGAGCGCGACGCCGCCCATGATGAACTTGGGCGTGGGCGTGGCGAAGCGCGTGTCGCGCCACCAGCCGAGACCGCCCTCGATGTCCGAGTAGATCTTGTCCTTGGGCTTGTCCTCGCCGAGGTTCGCGAACATCCACGTGCCGAACAAGCCCGTCTGGAACCGGCTGCCCGGGTGCGCACCGAGCAGCGGCCATGCGGCCACGTGCATCGAGAAGCCGCCGCCGAAGGCCGGGTCGACGCGCTCCTGCGGGGCGCCGAGGTAACCGTCCATCTGTCCCTCCTGCGCGGCGGCGCCGCCGACGAACAGGGACAGGACGAACGACGCAAAGCCAGCCGTGCGCAAGTTCATGCCATCAGGCTACGGCGCGGGCGCGCCGGTCCTGCACGAAACCTGCTTCGTGCCGGACCGCGCGAACCCGCGCAAGTCACTGCCGCACGGTGACGGCGAGGCCGCGCGAGCCGCTGAAGCCCTGCGTGCCGCACGGATCGAGCCAGCCCACCTGCGTGTACAGGACCACCCCCACCAG
>JBEATZ010000440.1:0-4292 GCA_041161695.1 Planctomycetota bacterium
CTCGGAGGAGGAGACCGCATCCGCCCTCGGCATCCACCGCAGAACCGTACAGGAGTCGATGCGGAGCGCCCGCGCCTGGCTCCGCGAAGCACTCGGGCACTGCCCCCCGGAGGCCACGCCATGAGGATCGGCGGCGAGGCGTTCGCGGTGTTCGAGTCCCTCCTCACGTTGCCTGCGGAGCGAAGGCTGGCCGAACTCGAGGTGCGCACCGCAGGAAGGCCGGAACTTCGCGCCGAGGTCGTCCGCCTGCTGGCGCGCGACGAGGAAGTGGGCGGCATCGAGTTCAACGCGCCGTTGCTCGGTGAGGACTTCCACCTCCTGCGCGTGCTGGATGCCGCGAGCCGCCCCATCCGCAGGTTCCCGGTCCAGGTCGGGCGCTACCTGGTCCACGGCGAGATCGGCATGGGGGCGATGGGGATCGTCTACCGCGCAGAACAGGACCAGCCCCGGCGGATGATCGCGCTCAAGCTCCTCCTGCGCGGCAGGGACGAAGCCCTCGACCAGCAGGTGTTCCGCGCCGAGATGCAGGCGCTCGCGCAGGTGCGGCACCGCGGCATCGTGCAGATCCACGATGCAGGGATCCTCGAGTGCGAGGGATCGCGCTTCCCGTACCTGGCGATGGAACTGGTCGAGGGCGTTGCCCTGCTCGAATGGGAACGCAAGGCTGCCCCCACGCGCGCGCAACGGATCAGCCTGCTCGTCGACCTGTGCTCGGCCGTGGAGGCGGCCCACCAGAGCGGCGTGATCCACCGCGACCTCAAGCCCGAGAACGTCGTCGTCGACACCTCCGGGCCGGTGGCCGTCCCACGCGTGCTCGACTTCGGGATCGCACGGCTCGTGCAGGCGACCGCCGGGGTCCATCCGGGGGAAGGCCTCCTCCTCGTCGGCACACCTGCCTACATGAGCCCGGAACAGGCGATGGGCAGGACCGAGGTCGACACGCGCAGCGACGTCCATGCACTCGGTGCGATCGCGTACCGGCTCCTCGCAGGCCGCGATCCCTTTGCCACCGCAGGCAAGTCGCTCGGGGAGACGCTCCGCATCGTGCGCGAGGACGCCCCCCTCCCACTCGGCCACGAGGACAGGAACCTGGGGGGCGACATCGAGTGCGTGGTTGCCAAGGCCATGGCCAAGGACCCGGCGCACCGCCATGCATCCGCGCGCGAGTTCGGACAGGACCTGGCGGCCATCCTCGCCCACCGGCCGGTCTCCGCCCGCAGGCACACCCATTGGTACCTCCTGCATTGCCTCCTGAGGCGCGAGCCGTGGAAGGTCGCGGCTGCGCTGCTCGGCCTGGTCCTCGTGTGCGCCGAGGTTGCGCGCAGCAACCGAGACGAGGAGCGGGCAGAACTGGCCCTGACCAAGTTCGTCCACCAGTCGCGCCAGAACATCGTTCGCATCATGGATCCACTCGGGCGCCTGGCGATCGCCGGAGCAGCGCGGCGCGAGATCCTCGAACAGATGCTGCCCGAACTGCAGGCAGCGCTTGCCTTGCGTCCGGGCGATCCCGAACTGCTCCAGACGGTCTACGACGTGTTGCGGCTGCTGGGCGACATCGTCCTCGACAGCGGTGAGTTCGAGGCTGCCCTGGAGCTACGCCTGCGCGCACTCCGTGCACTCGACGACCGACTGCGCGCGGGCACCGGGACCGCGCTGGATCGCGCCGAGCACGCCACGGCGCTCGTACGGGTCGGAGACGTGCTCGCACAGCTCCATGGCATGCCCGCAGCGCATGCCCACCACGGCGCCGCACACGAGATCTACCTCGACCTCGCGGCAGCTGCCCCGGGCGACGAGCGGCACCTCGACGACCTTGCATGGAGCTGCGACAGGATGGCCGAGGTCGCGCTTGCGAGCGGCAACCTGCAAGAGGCCGAGGCGATGCTGGCACGTCAGCACGCGTGCATCCGCCAGCTCGAGCAGGTTCGCCCCGCCAGCCCCAAGAACCACGCGGTGCTCCATGCCCTGCACTGCATGCAGGCAACCCTCGCCGAAAGGCGCGGCGACAAGGCCGGCGCGTTGCTGCAGGTCTCCCATGCCGTGGAAGCCGCGCGTGCACGCTTCCAGCACGAACCCGGGTCGCGCCCCGCGATCATCGACCTTGCTGCCGCCCTGTTGACCCATGTGCACCGCAGCGGTGCTGCGATGGAGGAGTCACGGGCAGCCGAGGCGTGCCAGGAGGCGACCCGGGTTCTCGAGGGACTGCTGGCGCAGGAGGCATCGCATCGCGTCGCCCGGAAGCTGTTGCTCTGGGCACGGCAGGTGCCGCGCATCCGCGAAGCCGAAGTGCGCCGGGACCCGGTGGAGACGCCGATCCAGCAGGCAGCGAGTTACCTCGAACACCTCAGGGACGCACGTCCGCTGCTCGATCCAATGGAGATCGACACCATCCTCGACTGGGTGGCCCAGTTGCTGGACGATGTCCCTGCCGGTGCCCGCGATCGCGACGACCTTGCGCGTCTCCGGGCCGAACTGGCGGCTGCCGTGAACGCCCACCGGCAGCAACGTCGCTGAGCGGTTCCCATGCGCCTCCCATTCCCCCTGCTGCTGTCGATCACCGCCTTCGCCCTGCCCGCGCAGCAGCCCGCGGACAGCGCCCCTGCAACCGTCGACGCTCGCTGGAGGACGGAACCGATTCCCGACCCACGCGGCATCCAGGGAACGGTGTTCCTCGCCGGGGGCGGCCGCCTCGCGCCGGAGCTGATGGCCGAGTTCGTGCGCGCCGCCGGCGGCAGCAGGGCCCGCATCGTGGTGGTCCCCACCGCTTCGGCTTCCGCGGACGATGCCGGTCAGCGAGACGAACTCGCCGCTCGCTGGCGCCAGCAGCACGCAGTCACGGAGGTCACGGTCCTGCACAGCCGCAACCGGGACGAATCGGACTCCGAAGCGTTCACGGCCCCGTTGCGCGACGCCACCGGCGTGTGGTTCGGGGGCGGCGACCAGCAGCGCATCGCCGACGCGTACCTGGGCACTCGGTTCGAGCGCGAGTTGCATGCCGTGCTTCAGCGCGGAGGCGCGGTTGGCGGCACGAGCGCAGGCGCAGCCATCGGCTCGCGCACGATGATCGCGGGCGGCCGCGCAGTGCCCGAACTCGCCACCGGCTTCGACCTCGTCCCGGGCGCGGTGATCGACCAGCACTTCAGCCAGCGGAGCAGGATGCCTCGCCTGCAGCAGGCACTGGCTGCGGTACCGGGCCGTTTCGGCATCGGCATCGACGAGGGCACGGCCCTGGCCCTGAACGGCAGGCGGCTGCGCGCGGTCGGCAGCGGCAACGTGCACGTGCTCCTGCCCCGCACCGACCACCATCCCGAACGCGTGGTTGCGCTCGCCGCAGGCGACACCCTCGACCTGCCCACGTGGCAGCGCGCGGCCCGCAACCGCACGCTCGGGCCGTGGCCAGTGGCCCGGCGGATCGAGCCCTCCCTCGCGAAGGGGGCGCTCGTGATCGTGGGCGGTGGAGCCCTCCCCGAGGAGATCACGGCACGCTTCGTGGCCCTTGCCGGCGGTACCAAGGCGCGCATCGTCTTCGTGAGCGGGGCGGAGACCCTGCCGCTCGAACGCGACCCTCCCGTGATCGCACGGTTCCGCGAGCACGGTGCGCAGGCTGTCTCGCGCCTCGACCACCGCCACCCCGACGAGTGGAACGACGAGGCCCGCGAGCTCGTTGCCGGCGCCACGGGCATCTGGTTCGGGGGCGGCAGGCAGTGGCGCCTGTGCGATGCGTACGACGGCACGGACGCAGTGAGCGCCTTCCACGGCGTGCTGGAGCGCGGCGGCGTGATTGGCGGCAGTTCTGCGGGTGCCACGATCCAGGGCGACCATCTCGTGCGCGGCAACCCGCTGGGCAACACGGACATGTGGTGCGAGGGATACGACCGGGGCTTCGCATTCCTGCGCGGCGTCGCGATCGACCAGCACTTCCTCGCGCGCAACCGCATGGCGGACCTCACGGCCTTCGTCGAGCGCTTCCCACAGGTGCTGGGCATCGGCATCGACGAGGCAACGGCTGCAGTCGTCGAGGGCGAACGGCTCGAGGTGCTCGGCGACTCGAAGGTGGTGCTCCTCCGGAAGCGCGCCCTCGAGCCGCTCGAGCCCATGGTGCTCGCGCGCGGCCAGCAGGTCGACCTGCGCACGCTGGCGCCGCGCTGAGGCGGCGCCGGGTTGCCGCGGGTCAGAACGTGCCGATCGTGAAGCGCACGCCGTTGGAGGCGATGGCGCCGAGCGGGTTGACCGCAGGCACGAACGCGAGACTCTGGCTCACGAAGGGCAGGCCGGCGAGCCCCGGGTTGTTG
>JBEATZ010000458.1:0-6821 GCA_041161695.1 Planctomycetota bacterium
GCCGGTCCTCCGATGCGCGGAACCAACAACCCCTCCGTCTGGCGCCCGCTTGCGCCGCTGTTCGTCCTCCTCGCCGTGTGCGTGGCACTGCTGCTCCTGCTGCCCGACCTGGGCGGCCCGAAGGCTACTGCCGACGGCGAGGCGCGCAGCCTCTTGCGCAGCGCACCGCTGCCACCGCGCAAGGGCGCCGACGGGCCCCGCTTCCGCCGCGTGCGCGGTGCGGAGTCCGGGATCACGTTCCGCAACGAACTCGGCAAGGAGAACACCTACACCTACCTCACCAACGGCGCCGGGCTCGCGGTCGGCGACTACGACAACGACGGCCTGCCGGACATCTACCTCGTCTCGCAGGACGGACCCAACCGGCTCTACCGCCAGGTGAGCCCGTTCCGCTTCGAGGACGTGACCGCAGCCGCCGGCAACGTCGACGGCGGCGCGGCTTGGGGCACGGGGGCGAGTTTCGCCGACATCGACAACGACGGCGACCTCGACCTGTACGTGTGCAACCTCGAGGCGCCCAACCGCTGCTACCGCAACGAGGGCAATGGCACGTTCACCGAGGTCGCGCAGCAACTCGGCATCGCACACACGGGCGCCTCGATGATGGCCGCTTTCGCCGACTACGACCGCGACGGCGACCTCGACCTCTACCTGCTCAACAACCGCGCGCTGCACGCCGGCTGGTCGCTCACGCCCGAGGTCCTCGGCGACATGCGCGCGCCCGGCGACACGTTGCGTGAGCCCGGGGCGATGGTGCCCTCGGAGCGCGACCTGCGGGGGCCGCTCGCGCAGTGGTTCTTCGGCGGGCGTGCGCTGCCGCCCACCGCGCAGGTGCCGGACGCGCTCAAGGAGCACTTCTTCGCCGCCCACGGCCGCATCTACATGGCCGGCCAGCCCGACGTGCTGTACCGCAACGACGGCAGCGTGTTCCGCGATGCGACCCGCGGCGCCGGGCTGTCGGACCAGGGCATGGGGTTGTCTGCCACGTGGACCGACTACGACGAGGACGGCTGGCCCGACCTGTACGTAGCCAACGACCTGGAGTCCCCGGACACCCTGTGGCGCAACCGCGGCGACGGCACCTTCGAGGACGTGACGCTGCAGGCGCTGCCCCACACCGCGTACTACGGCATGGGCAGCGATGCCGCGGACGTCGACAACGACGGCAGGATCGACCTGTTCGTGGGCGACATGAGCGCCACCACCCACCGCATGGCCAAGGTGCTCATGGGCGACATGGACCGGCAGCGGCACTTCCTGGTCCACTCCCGGCCGGCGCAGATCATGCGCAACGCGCTGTACCACAACACCGGCACGGGGCGCTTCGAGGAGGTCGCACACCTCGCCGGCGTGGCGAGCACCGACTGGACGTGGAGCACCCTGTTCGGCGACCTCGACAACGACGGCCTCAACGACCTGTTCGTGACGAACGGCATCGCGCGGTTCGACATGAACCCCGACATCGAGGAGAAGGTGCGCGCGCTGTGGCGGCAGGACCGCCAGGCGGAGGCCATCGCCCAGATCCGTTCGGTGCCCGCCGTGCCCGAGCGCAACCATGCGTTGCGCAACCTCGGCAACCTGCGCTTCCAGCGCATGGGCGCCGACTGGGGCCTCGACCTGCAGGCGGTGAGCCACGGCGCGGCGCTCGTCGACCTCGATCGCGACGGCGACCTCGACGCGGTGGTCAACAACTTCCAGGAGGAGGCGAGCGTCCACGAGAACACCGGCACCGAGGGCCATGCGGTCGCCGTGCGCCTCGTCGGTTCGCGCAGCAACCGGCAGGGCATCGGCGCCCGCGTCGAACTCACCACCGCAGTTGCCACGATGGTGCGCGAGGCTTGGCTGTCGCGCGGCTACCTGTCGGGGCAGGAGCCGTGGCTGCACTTCGGCACCGGCGCGGAGACGCGCATCCGCGAACTCACCGTGCTCTGGCCCTCGGGCGCAAGGCAGTCGTTCACCGACATCCCCACCGACCGGGTCTACACGATCACCGAGCCAGCCGAGGGCGGCACCCGCTTCGACGCGCGCGTCCCCGCACCCGTGCAGCCCTGGCTCGCACCCCTGACCGCCGCGCCGGTGTTCACCCACCGCGAGCGCGACTTCGACGACTACGCGACCCAGCCGCTGCTGCCCCACAAGCTGTCGCAGTTCGGGCCCGGGCTCGCCTTCGGCGACGCCGACGGCGACGGAGTCGACGAACTGTTCGTGGGCGGCGCCGCCGGGCAGTCGGGAGCGATGTTCCGGCGCGAGGGCAGTGCGTGGCGCCGCGTCGAGGGCGGCCCGTGGGAAGCCGATGCCGAGGGCGAGGACATGGGCATCCTGTGGTTCGATGCCGACGGCGACTCCGACCAGGACCTGCTCGTCTGCCGGGGCGGCGTCGAGGCGGGCGAGCAGACCGAACGGTTGCGCGACGTGCTCTACCGCAACGAGGGCGGATTCCGCTTCGTGCGCGACGAGGCGGCGCTGCCCGACATCCGCACGGCATCGAGTTCGGCTGCGACAGCCGACGTGGACGGCGACGGCGACCTCGACCTCGCGATCGGCGGCATGCTGGTGCCCGGCGCGTATCCCGATGCACCGCCCACGCGGCTGCTGCGCAACGACGGCGGCAGGTTCGTGGACGCGACCGAAGCGCTCGCGCCCACCCTCCTCCGCGCCGGCATGGTGACCTCGCTGCTGTGGAGCGACGTGGACGGCGACTCCGACCAGGACCTGTTCGTGGCCGCGCGGTGGCAGCCGCTGCGGCTGTTGCGCAACGACGGCGGCGTGCTCGCGGACGCCACCGAGGCAGCCGGCCTCGCCGGCACGTCCGGGTGGTGGAACGGCCTCGCAGCGCTCGATGTCGACGGCGACGGCGACACCGACTTCGTGGCCACCAACCAGGGGCTCAACAGCAAGTACAAGGCCGATGCTGCGCACCCCACGGGCATCCGCTTCCACGACTTCGACGGCAACGGCACGCGCGACCTCGTCGAGTCCAAGTACGAGGGCGACACGCTGCTGCCGGTGCGCGGCAGGAGCTGTTCCAGCCAGGCGATGCCGTTCCTGGCACAGAAGTTCCCCACCTACGAGGCATTTGCCCGCAGCACGCTGGCGGAGATCTACCCGGCGGAGGCGATGACGGCCGCTGGAAAGGTCGAGGCCGTGGAACTGCGCAGCGTGATGCTGCGCAACGACGGCAAGGGCACGTTTGCCGTGGAGCCGCTCGACCGCGACTGCCAGGCGGCGCCCGGCTGGGCGGCGGCCACGGCCGACCTCGACGGCGACGGCAGGCTCGACCTGCTCGCAGCCCAGAACTTCTTCAACCCCGAGCCCGAGACCGGCCGGTTCGCCGGCGGCCTCGGCCTGCTGCTGCATGGGACGGGCACGACCCTCCAGCGCGTTGCGCCACGGACGGCCGGACTCCTCGTCCCGCACGACGCGAAGGGCCTCGCCGTGGCCGACCTCGACGGCGACCGGCGCCCCGACGTGGCCCTTGCCGCCAACGATGGTCCGCTCACCGTCCTGCGCAACGCCGGCACCGCGCCCATGCTTCAGGTTCGCCTGCGCGGCAGGCAGGGCAACCCCGTGGCCGTGGGCGCCCGGGTCACGGCTCACTGGCCGGACGGCAGGTCCTGCGTGCAGGAGGTGCGCGCCGGCGGGTCCTTCCTCTCGCAGTCGAGCAGCGCCCTCTGGTTCGCAGCGGACCCCGTGCGGGTCACCGTCCGCTGGCCGGGCGGCGTCGCGACCGAGCACGCCGTCGCGGCCGGGACCCCTGCGCTGGAATTGCAGCATCCCTGACCCGTTGACCACCCGGGTGAGGCCGGGAGCTTCGTTGCCCGACCCGAGGCACGGCCCTACAACGTCCTTCCCACGAGCTGATCCACGACCATGAGCGCACCCACGCCCGCCCTCACCTTCGCCGACCGCCACATCGGTCCCCGTCCCGCCGAGATGCAGGCCATGCTGTCCACCCTCGGGGTCGGCAGCCTCGACCAGCTGATCGACAAGGCCGTGCCCAACGCCATCCGCTGGCACGGCACGCTCGCGACGCCTGCCGCGGTCTCGGAGGTCGACGCACTGGCCGACCTGCGCGGGCTCGCGATGCAGAACAGCGTGCTGCGCTCCTACATCGGCATGGGCTACCACGGCACCCACGTGCCCGGCGTGATCCAGCGCAACATCCTCGAGAACCCGGGCTGGTACACCCAGTACACGCCCTACCAGGCCGAGATCTCCCAGGGCCGCATGGAGGCCCTGATCAACTTCCAGACCCTGGTGATCGAACTCACGGGCCTGCAGGTGGCCAGTTGCTCCCTGCTCGACGAGGCCACGGCCGCAGCCGAGGCCATGACCCTGTGCAAGCGCGTGCACGAGCACGGCGACGACAAGCACACGTTCTTCGTCGACGCCAACGTGCACCCGCAGACGCTGGCCGTGGTGCAGACCCGCGCCGAGCCGCTGGGCATCAAGGTGGTCGTGGGTGACCACCGCACCGCGCAGTTCGACGCCGACACGTTCGGCATCCTGCTGCAGTACCCGGGCAGCGACGGCCGCATCGACGAAATCGGCGCGACCATCCGCCGCGCGCACGACATGGGCGCGCTCGCCTCCTGCTGCTCCGACCCGCTGTCGCTCACGCTGCTGACCCCGCCCGGCGAACTCGGGGCGGACGTCGTGGTCGGCTCCGCCCAGCGCTTCGGCGTGCCGATGGGCTACGGCGGCCCCCACGCGGCGTTCATGGCCGCGCGCAAGGAGTACCAGCGCCAGCTGGCCGGCCGCATCATCGGCGTGTCCATCGACGCGACGGGCAAGCCCGCCATGCGGTTGTCGCTCGCCACCCGCGAGCAGCACATCCGCCGCGAGAAGGCCACCTCGAACATCTGCACCGCCCAGGTGCTGCTGGCCGTGATGGCCTCCATGTACGCCGTGTACCACGGCCCCGAGGGCCTGCGGCACATCGCCAACCGCGTGCGCGCGCAGGTGGCCTCGCTCGGCGCGGCCCTCGCCGCCGCCGGCAACAAGGTCCACCATGCGGTGGTGTTCGACACCCTGCGCGTCACCCCGAAGCAGGGCAGCAGCACGGTCCTCGCGGCAGCGCTGAAGCACGGCATCAACCTGCGCGACTTCGGCGACGGCTCGGTGGGCATCTCGCTCGACGAGACCGTCACCGACAAGGACCTTGCGGACCTGGCTGCCGTGTTCGGCGCCGCTGCGCCCAAGGTGGCGCAGGCCCCGTCCCTCGGCGCCCACGGGCGCACGAGCGAGATCCTCGCGCACCCGACGTTCCACCGGTACCGCAGCGAGCACGAGATGCTCCGCTACATCCGCAGGCTCGAGGCGCGCGACCTGTCGCTCACGACCTCGATGATCCCGCTGGGCTCCTGCACGATGAAGCTCAACGCCACGACCGAGATGTTCCCGGTCACGTGGCCGCAGTTCGGCGCGCTGCATCCGTTCGTGCCCGTCGAGCAGGCGCGCGGCTACGCCGAGATGCACCGCCGCCTCGAGCACTGGCTCGCCGACGTCACCGGCTTCGCCGGCGTGTCGCTGCAGCCCAACGCCGGCTCGCAGGGCGAGTACACCGGCCTGCTGGTGATCCGCGCCTACCAGCGTGCGCGCGGCCAGTTGCAGCGCACGGTGTGCCTGATCCCGAGTTCCGCCCACGGCACCAACCCTGCCAGCGCCGCCATGTGCGGCATGAAGGTGGTGGTCACCGCGTGCGACGACCAGGGCAACATCGACCTCGCCGACCTCAAGGCCAAGGTGATCCAGCACTCCAACGAGCTGGCGGCCCTGATGGTCACCTACCCGTCGACGCACGGCGTGTTCGAGGCTGCCATCAAGGAGATCTGCGCCCTCGTGCACGAGCACGGTGGCCAGGTCTACATGGACGGCGCCAACATGAACGCGCAGGTGGGGCTGATGCGGCCGGGCGACCTCGGCGCCGACGTCTGCCACCTCAACCTGCACAAGACGTTCTGCATCCCGCACGGCGGCGGTGGCCCTGGCATGGGGCCCATCGGCGTGGCCAAGCACCTGGTGCCGTTCCTCCCCGGCCACCCGGTCGTGAAGACCGGCGGCAGCCAGGCCATCGGCCCGGTGAGCGCGGCGCCGTGGGGCAGCGCTTCCATCCTGCCGATCAGCTACGCGTACATCCTGATGATGGGCCCGGACGGCCTCAAGCAGGCCACGCAGGTCGCCATCCTCAATGCCAACTACGTGGCGAAGAAGCTCGAGGGCCACTACCCGGTGCTCTACACCGGCCAGAACGGCATGGTCGCCCACGAGTGCATCCTCGACGTGCGCCAGCTCAAGGCCTCGGCGGGCATCGAGGTGAGCGACATCGCCAAGCGGTTGATGGACTACGGCTTCCATGCCCCGACCATCAGCTTCCCGGTGGCGGGCACGCTCATGATCGAGCCCACCGAGTCCGAGTCGAAGGCCGAACTCGACCGGTTCGTCGCCGCGATGATCGCCATCCGCGACGAGATCCGCGAGATCGAGCAGGGCAAGGCCGACAAGGCCAACAACCTGCTGAAGAACGCGCCCCACACGGCCGAGGCCGTCACCGGCGAGAACTGGACCCGCCCGTACTCGCGCGAGCGTGCGGCGTTCCCGGCGCCCTGGACCCGCGAGCACAAGTTCTGGCCGCCGGTGGCGCGCGTGAACGACGTGCACGGCGACCGCAACCTCGTGTGCGCCTGCCCGCCCATCGAGACGTACGCGCAGGCCTGAGCAGCGGGACTCAGCCTGCTGCAGGACGCCTGGCGCACACGCGCTGGCGCCACGCAGCAGGCGCCGCAGGATCGTCCTGCAGCAACCCCTGCTCGAAGCACAGC
>JBEATZ010000461.1:0-8858 GCA_041161695.1 Planctomycetota bacterium
GCCTTGCGGTAGCCCTCGGGGTGCGCACAGCCGAAGTTGCAGGCCAACCGTTCCTTGACGGTCTTGCCCTTGCGGTGCCCCACCAGCAGGAACCGGACGCCGTCCATGGACGCGAAGCCGGTCACGATCGCCCGGTCGTCGCCGAACACCCGGTCGCCGGACAACTCGACGAAGTCGTCGAGCATCGTGCTGATGTAGTCGGACGTGAGCGGCCGGTCCGCATGGCGGGCGACGTTGACCCGCTCCCAGGGCGTCAGCTGGGCATAGACCTCCTGGGTCTGCTTCCGCAGGCGCTCCTCCAGCCCGTGGATCTCGCCGCCGAGGTCCAAGTGGGTGCTGGAAGCGAGCTTCTTCAGCTCCTCGATGCGCTGGGCCATCTCGAGGAGGGGGCGCTCGAAGGCGAGACCGTCCTGGATGGACGTCCTGGCAGGTTGGGTGGACATGCGGTTGGGGCGGGGCAGTCTAGGAGCCCCGGGGACGCGCCGGCAAGCACGGAGACCGGGCGCGGTCCGCGCCGGGCCACCGTGCACCCCCGGCAGCCCTGGTCGCGGCCGATTCCCGGATTTTCCTGCCGGCGGACGAACACCCGTCGTGGAACAGGATCAGCATTGCCTGCAGTCCCCCCAACCCGCATCCTCCTCACCCCATCCATGCAGGCTTGGCGCATCGAAGTCCTGGTCCGGTCCGACATGCCGGACCCGGCAGGCAACGCGGCTCTCCGCTCCCTCCATCAGGCTGGCCTCACGGGCATCACGTCCGTGCGCAGCCGCCGCGGCTTCCTGCTCGGTGCCGGCCTCACGGCCGCCCAGGCCGGCCAGGTCGCATCGACCGTGCTCATGGACCCGGTCACCGACCGGTTCGAGCTGCTCGCGCCGGATGCGCTCCCACCGGCACCGGCAGCCGGCACCCACCGGGTGTCGATCCTGCTGCGCCCCGGCGTGACCGATCCCGTGGCGCACTCGGTGGAGAAGGCGATGCGCGACCTCGGGCTGCCCGCGGTGGCCGCTGCCACCTACAAGGCCTATGAGGTCGCCGGCACGGTGGATGCAGCAGCCCTCGCCGCAGCCGCGCGCCGGGTGCTCGGCAACGACGTGATCCAGCAGGTGCTGCCGGAACAGTGGCCTGCCGGCATGCCCGGGCCCGGCGGCACGGCCGACCTGCGCGTGCAGGACATCCCGCTGCGCGACCTCGATGCCGCGGCACTCGTGAAGCTCAGCCAGGACGGCGGGCTCGCCCTCGACGAGGCCGAGATGCAGGCGATCCAGCAGCACTACCGCGCGCTGGACCGCGACCCCCGCCGCATGGAACTGGAGACGCTCGCCCAGACCTGGTCGGAGCACTGCAAGCACAAGACGCTCACCGGCCGCGTGCGCTTCCAGGACGGCACGCGCGAGCACGTCTACGAGAACCTGCTCAAGGGCACGATCGCACACGTCACCCACACGCTCAACCGCGACTTCTGCGTGAGCGTGTTCGTCGACAACGCCGGCATCATCCGCTTCGACGACGAGGACTCGGTCTGCATCAAGGTCGAGACCCACAACCGGCCCAGCGCCATCGAGCCGTTCGGCGGCGCGGGCACGGGCGTGGGCGGCGTGATCCGCGACGTGCTCGGCACCGGCCTCGGCGCGCGCCCGATCGCGTCGACCGACGTGTTCTGCTTCGCGCCCCCCGACATGCCGGCATCGGCAGTGCCCGCAGGCTGCATGCACCCTGCCTCGATCATGAAGGGCGTGGTGGCCGGCGTGCGCGACTACGGCAACCCGATGGGCATCCCCACGGTCAACGGCTCGATCCACTTCGACGAGAACTTCGTGGGCAACCCGCTCGTCTACGTGGGCAACATCGGCATCCTGCCGACGAAGCGCGCGGGCAAGCAGCCTCGCGCCGGCGACTTCATCGTGGCGCTCGGCGGACGCACCGGCCGCGACGGCATCCACGGCGCGACCTTCAGCTCGATGGACCTCCACACCGAGTCGGAGAAGGTCTCATCGGGCGCCGTGCAGATCGGCGACCCGATCACCGAACGCAAGGTGATGGACGCGGTCATGCGCGCAGCGGACGAGGACCTGTTCCACGCCATCACCGACTGCGGCGCGGGCGGCTTCAGCTCCGCCGTGGGCGAGATGGCCGAGGACCTCGGGGCCACGGTCGAACTCGACGCAGCGCCCCTCAAGTACCAGGGCCTCGCGCCCTGGGAGACCTGGATCAGCGAGGCGCAGGAACGCATGGTGCTGTCGGTCGGCCCGGACCAGATCGACCGCCTCATGACCGTGTGCCGTGAGGAGTCCTGCGAGGCCGTGGTGCTGGGCCGCTTCGAGGCCACCGGCCGGCTCGTGGTGAAGCACGGCGGCGTGGTGCACGCAGACATGGACCTTCGCTTCCTGCACAAGGGCCTGCCGGTGCGCGAACGCAAGGCCGTGTACGTGCCGCAGCAGCACACCGAACCGCAGCTCGCAGCCGAGCAGGATCCGCGCAGCGCGCTGCTCGCGGTGATGGCCGACTTCGGCGTGTGCTCGAAGGAGTGGGTCATCCGCCAGTACGACCACGAGGTGCAGGCTGGCTCCGCCGGCAAGCCCTTGTGCGGCGTGAAGAACGACGGCCCCGCGGATGCCGCGGTGCTGGCGCCCAAGCTCGGCAGCCGCCGCGGCGTGGTGCTCTCCAACGGCCTCAACCCCCGCTACTCGCGCATCGACCCCGCGGCGATGGCCGAGTGCGCCCTCGACGAGGCCATGCGCAACTCGGTGGCCGCTGGCGGCGATCCGGACACCACGGCCGTCCTCGACAACTACTGCTGGGGCAACACGCGCAACCCCGAGCGGCTCGGCGAACTCGTGCGCGCGACCGAGGCGTTGTGCTCGCTCGCGATCGCGTATCGCACGCCCTTCGTCTCCGGCAAGGACTCGCTGCACAACGAGTTCCGCGCCGGCGACCGCACCATCACCATCCCCGGCTGCATCCTCGTCACCGCCATGTCGGTGATCCCGGACGTGGGCCGCACGGTGACGAGCGACCTGAAGCGCGGCGGCTCCCTGCTCGTGCTGGTCGGCATCACGAAGGACGAACTCGGTGGCTCGGTCTACTACAAGACCAGGGGCCACCTCGGCGCCAACGTGCCGCGCGTCGACGCGAAGCTCGGCGCGGACGTGCTGCACGGCGTCGCACGCGCGATCCAGGCCCACTGCGTGTTGGCCGCGCACGACCTCAGCGAGGGCGGCCTCGGCGCCGCCGCCGCGGAGATGGCGCTCGCAGGCCGCAAGGGCGTGACCGTCGACCTCGACAAGGTTGCACGCGGCCTCGCACCCGAGCGCGCGCTGTTCAGCGAGTCGCAGAGCCGCCTCCTCCTCGAGGTGGCCCCCGACCGGCTTGCCGACCTCGTGGCCAACCTCGGCCCCGCCCCCCATGCGGTGATCGGCGCCGTGACGGGAACCGACCACGTCGAGTTCACCCGCGGGTCCGCTGTGTGGTGCAAGGCATCGATCGCCGACATCGAACGCGCGTGGAAGAAGCCGCTCGACTTCGACGGCACGCTCGTGGAGGAGGTGCGCTCGTGAGCAAGCCCCGCATCCTGATCCTGCGCGCCCCCGGCATCAACTGCGAGCGCGAGACCCATGCAGCCTTCGCCCGCGCCGGCGGCGCGCCGGAATACCTGCACGTCAACCAGCTGATCGCGAACCCGCGCCGCCTGCAGGAGTTCGCGGCGCTCGCCGTTCCCGGCGGGTTCTCCTACGGCGACGACATCATGTCGGGCCGCGTGCTCGCCACCGAACTCAAGGCGCGCCTCGGCGCAGAGCTCACGCAGTTCGTCGACCGCGGCGGCCTCGGCGTCGGCATCTGCAACGGTTTCCAGGTGCTGGTGCGCCTCGGCATGCTGCCCTGCACCAAGGGCCGGCTGGAGGAAGAGGTCACCCTCACCCACAACCTCAGCAACCACTACGAGTGCCGCTGGGTCACGCTGCGCACCCAGAAGTCGCGCTGCGTGTTCCTGCCCGAGGGCCTCACGCTGCGCTGGCCCGCTGCGCACGGCGAAGGCCGTCTCGTCCCGCGCGATGCGGCCATGGCCGAGTACCTGCACGCGAACGGCCACGTGGCGCTGTGCTACGTCGACGCATCCGGCAAGCCGACCGAGACCTACCCGCTCAACCCCAACGGATCGCCGCGCGGCGTGGCCGGCCTCACCAACCACACCGGCCGCGTGCTCGGCATGATGCCGCACCCCGACCGCTCCTGGCTGCCCACCCACATGCCCGACTGGCGCAACACGGCGCTGGCGCAGGGCGCGATCGCGGCCGACGGCGACGGCATGGAACTGTTCCGCGCCATGGTGCGCGTGGCTGCCGCCGAGGTATGACCTCCGCATGAGCGGAGTCGAGGAGCCGAAGGGCGGGGAGCGGTTCGAGCACCCGGTCGTGCGCGAGGAGCGGAGGTTCCTCGAGGGCCCCCGCAGCCGCCTCGACGAGTTGCTGCGCATCTTCCGCATCGTCGGCGAGTTCATCCGCGGCTTCCGCCAACTGCACTTCGTGCCGCCCGCCGTCACGGTGTTCGGCTCGGCGCGCTTCGACGAGAACCACCGGTACTACCAGCTCGCGCGCGCCGTCGGCGCCGAGCTCGCGCGCAGCGGACTCACGGTCATGACCGGCGGCGGCCCAGGCATCATGGAGGCCGCCAACCGCGGCGCCCACGAGTCGGGCGGGCTGTCGATCGGCTGCAACATCAAGCTGCCCTTCGAGCAGCAGCCGAATCCCTACGTCGACCGCTTCATCGAGTTCCGGTACTTCTTCGTCCGCAAGGTCATGCTGGTGAAGTACAGCTACGCCTTCGTGGTGTGCCCCGGCGGGTTCGGCACGCTCGACGAGTTGTTCGAGGCGGCAACGCTGATCCAGACCCGCAAGATCGCCAACTTCCCGCTCGTACTGGTGGGCGTGGACTACTGGCAGCCGCTGATGGAGTTCGTGCGCGGCACCATGCTGAAGCAGGGCACCATCCACCAGGAGGACGTGGACCGCATCCTGGTCACCGATGACGTGGAGCAGGCCGTGCGCCACATCCACCATGCGGTGGTGCAGCGGTTCGGCATGCAGCTGCGCCCCGCGGTGCGCCCAAACGTGCTGCTCGGCGAGCGCCTGATCCGGCGCCGGAGCAAGCAGGGCAACTGAGCCCGGTCAGGACGGCGCGCGAAACTCGCTGCTGCGGATGCCGTAGCGCTGCATGAGCTTCTGGAAGGCGCTGCGCGTCATGCCCGCCTCCTCGGCGCAGTGCGTCACGTTGCCGCGATGCTTGCGCAGCAAGCCTTCCACGTAGGAGCTCTCGATGGCCGCGATCTTGCGCGCCTTGATCTCCTGGAAGGTGCCCGCGGCAGCCACCTCGCCGTCGGGATGCGCTGGTTCACCCGCCTCGCCGCGCAGTTCGGGCGGCAGGTCGGCGAGCCGCAGTTCGGGACCGTTGCCGAGGGCGCAGGCACGCTCCAGCACGTTGCGCAGCTGGCGCACGTTCCCGGGCCAGTGGTGGCCGCGCAGGGCCTCCAGCACCTCGGGCGCCATGGACTCGATGCCGGACGCCTTGCCGAACCGTTCGAGGAAGTGCCGTGCAAGGCTCTCGATGTCCTCACGGCGCTCGCGCAGCGGCGGCACGTCGATGCGGATGACATCGAGGCGGTAGTAGAGGTCCTCCCGGAACCTGCCTGCCTCGACCTCCTTCTGGAGGTTGCGGTTGGTGGCGCACACGATGCGCACGTCGAAGGGCAGCACCTGCGAGCCGCCCACCGGCCGCAGCTGCCGCTCCTGGATCGCGCGCAGCAACCGCGGCTGGAAGGCCGGCGGCAGTTCACCCACCTCATCGAGGAACAGCGTGCCGCCGTCGGCGAGTTGGAACAAGCCGACCTTGTTGGCGGTGGCGCCGGTGAAGGCGCCCTTCACGTGGCCGAACAACTCGCTCTCGACCAGCGCCTCGGGGATCGTCGTGCAGTCGACGGGCACGAACGGCCTGCCCGCACGGTTGCTGGCGTCGTGCAGGTGGTGCGCGAGCAGTTCCTTGCCGGTGCCGCTCTCGCCCTGCAGCAGCACCGAGGCATCGGTGCGGGCCGCGCGCTCAACCACCTCGACGCAGGCGCGGAAGGACTCGCTGCGGTGGACGAGGCCGCGCCCCTCGGGACCGGTGCGCAACCGCTCGCGCAATGCGTCGTTGCCGGCCTTGATGCGCCGGTGCGCGATCGCCTTCTCGACCCGCTGCATGAGGTCCTTCTCGGCAACGGGCTTGGTGATGTAGTCGAAGGCGCCCTGCTTGATGGCGCTCACCGCCGTCTGGATCTCCGGGAAGCCGGTGATGACGAGGACCTCGATGTCGGGATCGCGCGACTTGGCCGCGGCCAGCAGTTGCAGGCCGGTCATGCGCGGCATGCGCAGGTCGGTCAGCACGAGGTCGAAGGCCTGCTTCTGCATCAGCTCGAGCGCGTCGTCGCCGTTGGTGGCGACCGACACGGCGTAACCGGCGCGCTTCAGGAAGAAGGCGATCGACTCGGCGAGGTCGACTTCGTCGTCGACCACCAGGATGCGGGTCGGCTGCGGCTGGGCCGGGCTCGCGTTCACCGGGTGCGCCCTCCCCTCGCGCCGCGGGCCGGGGCCGAGCAACGGCTGCAGGTGCCGTAGATGCGCAGGCTGTGCCGCTGCATCGTGAACCCGTGCGCGCGCGCTGCTGCCTCCTGCCGCCGCTCGAGCTGTTCGTCCCGGAACTCGAGGATCGCGCCACAGCTCGTGCAGACCATGTGGTCGTGGTGGTCGTGGTTGATGACGTGCTCGAACCGGCGCGGACCGTCGCCGGCATCGAGTCCCTCCACCACGCCTGCGGACTCGAGGACGGAGAGCGTCCGGTAGACGGTTGCACGCGACACCCTCGGGTCGCGCTTCTGGCAACGCTCGAGCAGTTCCTCGGCCGTGTAGTGGTCGTGGGCGGAGAGGGCCGTGCGCACGATGAGTTCGCGCTGGCTCGTCCAGCGCAGGCCCTGTGCCCGCACGTGCCTCGCCACCTGCTCGAGTTCCTGGTCCTGGCTCACGCTGCTGTGCGCATCAGGGGCGCAATCCGATGTCCTTGCGGAAGTGCATGCCCTGGAACTCGATCTTGGCGAGTTCCGCGTACACGCGCTGCCGCGCCTCGTCCACGTCCTTGCCGAGGGCCGTCATCGCGAGCACGCGCCCGCCGGCCGTGAGCACGTCGCCGCCCTTGCGCAGGGTCCCCGAGTGGAACACCTGCAGGTCCGGGCCGGTGGCCACCTTGTCGAGGCCGAAGATCGGCACACCCTTGCGGTAGTCGCCGGGGTAGCCGCCGCTGCACGCGACGACGCACACGGCCGCACGCCGGTCCCACTTGGGCGCCTGCTGGGTCTCGAGCTTGCCCTCGACCGTGGCGAGCAGCAACGGCACGAGGTCGGACTCGAGCCGCATCAGCAGCGGCTGCGTCTCCGGGTCGCCGAGGCGGCAGTTGTACTCCAGCACCCTCGGGCCCTGCGCCGTGAGCATCAGGCCCGAGTACAGGAAGCCGCGGTACTTGCGGCCCTCGCGGTTCATGGCGTGGATCGTGGGGAACACGACCTGGTTCTCGATCTGCCCCATCACGCGCGGCAGCACCGAGACCGGGGAGACGGCGCCCATGCCGCCCGTGTTGGGTCCCTTGTCGCCGTCGAAGACGGCCTTGTGGTCGCGCGCGAACTCCAGCGGCACGATCGTCTGGCCGTCCGTGAGCGTGATGACCGAGACCTCGGGGCCCTCGAGGAACTCCTCCAGCACCACCGTGGCACCAGCTGCCCCGAAGCGGTTCTTCTCCAGGCTCTCGGCCACCGCGGTGCGCGCCTCGTCGAGGTTCTTCGCAATCGTGACGCCCTTGCCGGCGGCGAGGCCGGAGGCCTTGACGACGATCGGCCCCTCCTCGCGCATGTCGAGGAAGGCGCGGGCCTTGAGCGGGTCGTCGAAGGTCCAGTGCAGCGGCGAGGGGATGCGGTGCCTGCGGCACAACTCCCGGGCAAATGCCTTCGATCCCTCGATCTCCGCCGCCTGCTTGTCCGGACCGAAGCACTTGCGGTTCGCGGCCGTGAGCGCGTCCACGAGGCCCAGGCAGAGCGGTACCTCGGGCCCCACCACCGTCAGGTCGATCTTCTGGTCGACGGCGAAGGCCCGGATGCCCGCGATGTCGTCTGCCTGGATGTCGACGTTCTCGGCGACGAGCGCCGTGCCCGCGTTGCCGGGGGCGCAGTAGACCTTGGTGACCAGGGGCGACTGGGCGATCTTCCAGCACAGCGCGTGCTCGCGACCGCCACCGCCGACGACGAGGATCTTCATGCTCGGATCCTACGAAATGCGACCCGCAGCGGGAACCACGTTGATCGCGGCGCGCTCGCGCGAAGAATGGCCCGCGCGTCGCCCGGGCCGGTGCGCACGCGTCTCCGGTATCCCCAACTTGTCGACGTTCCCCTGGTTGCTGCCCTCGTTGCTGCTGGCGCTCGCGCTGGCCACGCTCCTGCGCCTGCGCGCAGGCCGACGCGAGGAACTGCAGGGGCTGCGCGAACGAGCCCTTGCCCGCAGCCGAGGCAGCGACAAGGCGCGGCTGCAGCACCCGGAGATCGACCTCTCGAAGTGCATCGGCTGCGGCGGCTGCGTGCGCGCCTGCCCGGAGGACGGTGTCCTCGGCCTCAGCTATGGCCAGGCAGTGGTCGTGCACGGCGCACGCTGCGTCGGCCACGGCCTGTGTGCCGAGGCCTGCCCCACGGGGGCCATTGCCCTCACGCTCGGCGACCTGCGCCAACGCACCGACCTGCCTGCGCTCGACCAGGGCCTGCAGGCGGTCACCGTGCCGGGGCTGTTCCTCGCCGG
>JBEATZ010000478.1:0-5918 GCA_041161695.1 Planctomycetota bacterium
GCCCGAACATCGCGGCGATCTTCATCGTGCGGCAGGGTAGCCCGCCTGCCTCGCGCACGCGAGGCCGGGCCACTCAAACGCCCGCGGCGCCACGGCTTGCGAGCGCGTGCAGGGCAGCGCCCTCGAGCCTGCAGGTGCGCCAGTCGGGGAGCACGACGGCGCCTTGCTGCCGGTAGAACCCGATCGCAGGCTCGTTCCAGTCGAGCACGTTCCAGTCGAGCCGCGGACACCCCTGCGCGACCGCCTCGGCTGCGAGTGCACGGAGCAGCCCGAGGCCGAGCCCCTTGCCGCGGTGCTGCGGCAGCACGAACAGGTCCTCGAGGTGCATGCAGGGCATGGTCTTGAAGGTCGAGTAGGTGCGGTAGAACAGGGCGAAGCCAGCCGGCGCGCCATCGGCCTCCGCCACCAGCGCGCCGCATGCAGGTTCGGCGCCGAACAGGTGCTCGTGCAGCCGCTGTTCGTCGACCTCCAGCTGCGACTCCAGCTTCTCGTACACCGCGAGGGCGCGGATGAAGTCGAGGATCGTGCGGGTGTCCGTGGGACGGGCGCGGCGGATCATGTCCCGATCATGGCCACGGCGAGTCCGGCCGTCACGTGCATGCACTGATGGCAGGCACGACCGCATCCTCTGGGCGCAGCGGCCGGGCCACCTCGTCGTGGTGACCGGCGAACACCCGGTCCACCGCTGCGGCGAGCTCGGCGCCGTTCTTGGCGCCCACGAACTGTTCGCGCGCCCACACGGGCTCCGGATGGTACTGCGCGTACTTGATGGCGTGCATGCGCACGGCGGTCACCGCATCGCCCGTGCCGAGGTGCTGGATCGCGAGCTCCCAGTGCCGCAGCAGCGCGCGATGCTGCATCGCGCGCGTGGGCGCCATCGGTGTCCTGCCGGCCAGGAGCTCCGCCACCTGGCCGAAGACGAACGGATTGCCGATGCAGCCTCGCGCGACCGTGACGCCGTCGACCCCCGTCTCGCGCATCATGCGCACGACGTCGAAGGCGCCGTAGAGGTCGCCGCTGCCGAGCACGGTGCGAGCGCCGAGGTGGCGCTTCACGCGCGCGAGGAAGGGCCAGCGGCTGGGCCCCACGTACTTCTGCTCGACGGTGCGCGGGTGCACCGTGACGGCACTGATGCCGCGCTCGAAGGCGCCCTCGAGGATGGCGAAGAAGTCGCGTTCCGCCTCGGGGCTGTCGTCGTAGCCGCGCCGCATCTTGACCGTCACGGGCACGCGGCCACCCACCGACTGGACCACCGAGTCGACGATGTCCAGGGCGTTTGCGGGGTCGCGGAGCAGCCAGCCGCCGCGGCAGCGGCCGAGGACCTTGTTGACCGGGCAGCCGAAGTTGACGTCGACGACGTCGAAGCCGGCCTGGACGAGTTCTCGCGCCGCGGCGCCGAACGTCGCGGGATCCGAGCCCATGAGCTGACCGCCCACCGGGTGGTCGTGCTGCGGGACGTCGAGGATGCGGCGACGGAGCTTGCCCTTGCGCAGCACGAGTTCGTCGAGCACCACCTCGTGCAGCGCGTATGCGGCGCCGTGCTCCCTTGCGACCGTGCGCATGGGGAGGTCGGAGTACCCGCTCAGCGCAGCCTGCACGGCCGGCATGGGGATGGCGAGGGATCCGATCCGCAGGGTCATGGACGAGGCAGCGTGCCGCGCAGGCCTCGACTCCGCCAGTGCCACGCTGCAAGCTGCCGTCGTGGCATGCACGCACGTGACGCGCCTCGCGACCCCGCGCGGCTTCGACCTCGCGCTCGCCCTGCACGGGCACGGCTGGATCCAACTGCCGCCCCACCGATGGGACGAGGCCACCGGGACGTGGCACACGGCACTGCGCGCGGGCGAACGGCCGGTGGATGTCGCCGTGGTGCAGCGCACGGCATGCCTGCAAGTGCGCGTCACCTGCAGGACGCGGCTCTCCCGCCCCGAGCTTGCGGCCGTGCGCGACCAGCTGCGCCACATGCTGCGCATGGACGAGGACCTGGGTCCGTTCCACGATGCGTGCCGTGGAGTGCCGCGGCTCGCATGGGTGACCCGTCGCCGCGCCGGCGTGCTGCTGCGTTCGCCCACGGTCTTCGAGGACCTGGTGAAGCTGCTGTTCACCACGAACTGCACTTGGACCCAGACCGTCGCCATGACCAGGAAGCTCGTGGATGCGGCCGGGGATGCGACCCCATCTGGCGCACGCTGCTTTCCCACGGTCGCGCAGTGCCGAAGGGGAGCAGCGTTCTTCCGCGACACCGTCCGGGCGGGCTACCGCGCCGAGGCTCTTGCCGATCTGGCCGAGGCCTTCGCGAACGACGCGCTCACCGAGTGCCGGTTCCTCGACAGGGGTCTCGATGCAGGCACGCTGTGGCAGCGCCTGCTCGCGCTGCGCGGGTTCGGGCCCTACGCAGCGGGGCAGGCCATGCGCCTGCTCGGGCACTACGAGCACCTGGCGATCGACTCGTGGTGCCGGGCTCGCCTCGCGGCCCTGCAGGGGCGGAGCCGCGCGCCAGCCGACCGCACGATCGCACGGCGCTACCGCGGCTTCGGCAAGTGGGCAGGCCTCGCCATGTGGTGCGAGATCACCGCAGGATGGCACGGCGAGGGCTGAGCCCGGCCGCGACCGTCATTCCGTGTCGATGCCGACCAGCACGCGCTGCACGTCGAGGGTGCGCGGCGCCTCGAGGATGCGCGCTGCGATCCTCCTGCACTCCTCCACCGAGTAGCGAGCCAGCACGCGCAGCAGGGCGCGCAGGCGAACCGGCGCGATGGCGAAGTGACGGATGCCGGCGCCGACGTGGAACGGGGCTCGCTGCGGGTCGGCCGCCATTTCACCGAACAGCACCAGGTCCTTGTGGCGCTTCTCGGCATCGCGCGCCATGCGAGCCACCATTTCGAACACCGCTGGATGCGGCATCTGGTGGTAGTCGCGGACGGCTGCATTGTCGCGATCGGCGCCCAGGAGGTGCGCGATGAGGTCGTCGATGGAGACGACCGCGAAGTCGGACTCGTCGAGCAGCGAGCCCAGCATCATGGCGGCTGCAGGCACCTCGATGATGGGAGCGATGCGCAGCGACTGGGCGCACGGGACTCCGGCCTTGCGCAGCGACAACCGCTCCTCGAGCACCGCGGACTTGAGCCGCTGGAGGTCGGCGACGCCCGTGACGAGCGGCACCAGCAACCCGGTGCCCTCGTGTCCGGTTGCGGCGCGCAGCAGGGCTCGCAGCTGGCGGCGCAGGATGTCCTGGTTGGCGAACAGGCCGCGGATGCCACGCTGGCCCATGGCCGGGTTGCGCTCGGGGGAACGCGCGCCGGGGGACAGGGTGTCTGCTGCGAGGTCGAGCAGGCGGAAGTTCACGGTGCTGTCGCGCGCGTGCTCCAGCACCTCGAGGTAGTGCTTCGTGAGTTCGTCCTCGGTTGGCCGCGCACGGTCGGTGCGGGCCTGGTCGACGAGGAACATGAGCTCGGTCCGGTACAGGCCGATACCGGACAGTCCGAAGGTCCTGCCGAGGTCGGCCTCGCCGATGCTGCCGCACGCCGAGAGCATGTGCAGCACGGTTCCATCGCGCGTGCCGTGACGCTGCGAGGTGTCCGGCGCCTGTTCGCGCGTGCTGCGCCAGCGCTGGCTTGCAGCCGAGGCCTCGGCCAGCTGCCGGTCGTCGAGGCCGGTGCGCAGCTCGCTTGCCCCGGCATCGAGGGCGACCACGTCGCCCTCGCGGAGCAGGCGCGGCAGGTCGCGGATCCCGGTGATCGTGGGGATGCCCATCGAGCGCGCGAGGATCGCGGCGTGGGAACTCATCCCGCCCTCCTCGGCGACGATGCCCTCCACGCGACCGTTCTCGAGGTTGAACATGTCCGTGGTGGTGAGCTTGCGTGCGACGAGGATGTACGGGCCCTGGGGTGCGGCGAGCTCGCCCGAGCGCGGCGCGCCGTCGGCGAGGTTGCGCAGCAAACGGGTCGCCACGTCGCGCAGGTCGCTGGCCCGACGGCGCAGGATCTCGCTCTCGACCAGCTGGAAGATGCGATCGTACTTCTCGAGCACCAGCTTGATGGCCTCGCGCACCGTGTAGCGCTCGGTCATCACCTGCTTCTCGATCTCGTCCACGAACATCGGGTCCGAGAGGTAGGCGAGGTGCGCGTCGAAGATGCGCAGTTCCGTCTCGCCGAGCGCGTCCTTCTGCTGCTGGCGGATGTCCTCCACCTGGGCGCGGCTCTTCTGCAGGGCCTCGCGCAGCCGGTTGAGTTCGTCCTCCACCTGGTCCGCGGCAATGCGCTGACCGAGCAGCGCTTCTTCGTTCCAGCCGCGCAGGTGGACGGGGCCGACGGCGAAGCCGGGAGCCACGGATTCCCCACGATGGACGATCATGCGAGACCTGCCTTCGCGCGCTGCGGACGGGACCGGGAACTGGTTGGGAGGCACATGATCCGTGGCTGAGGATGGCATCCGTCCCGGAGCCGGACAACACCCAAGTCACCTGATGTGGCGCGGTTGCGCGGTTCCGGCT
The DNA here is from genome assembly GCA_041161695.1 of Planctomycetota bacterium. Classification (GTDB taxonomy): domain Bacteria; phylum Planctomycetota; class UBA1135; order UBA1135; family UBA2386; genus JBEATZ01. The sequence goes on from JBEATZ010000478.1 coordinate 4,493, forward strand.
ACACCTGTGCGCCCCGATCCTGCCGGGCAACACGCGATGGCCATCCACCCCACAGCAATCGTCGAACCGGGCGCCCAGCTCGGCGAGGGCGTCGAGGTCGGCCCGTGGTGCATCGTCGGCAGCCAGGTCCGCCTCGGCGACCGCACCCGACTGCACGCGCACGTGGTGGTCGAGGGCGACACGTGGCTGGGCGAGGACTGCGAGGTGTTCCCGTTCGCCGTGCTCGGCGCCTACCCGCAGGACAAGAAGCTCCGGCAGGGTGAACCCGGCGGCATGCTGCGCATCGGCGCCCGCAACCGGATCCGCGAGCACGTGACGATCCACGGCGGCACCAGCTTCGGCGGCGGCATCACGCGCGTCGGCAACGACAACATGCTGCTGGTCGGCTGCCACATCGGACACGATGCGACGGTCGGTGACCGCACGGTGTTCACGAACGGTGCCATGGCCGCAGGCCACACCTGGATCGGCGATGCGGCGATCATCGGCGCGATGGTCGGCATCCACCAGTTCGCCCGCGTCGGCACGATGGCGATGCTGGGCGCCGGCTCCAAGGTCTCGAGCGACGTGCCCCCATGCGCCACGGTGCAGGGCGACCGTGCGCGGCTCGTGGGAGTGAACACCGTGGGGCTCCAGCGCAACGCCGTGTCGCCCGGAGACGCGGCGGCGGTGAAACGCGCCTTCCGGCAGCTGTTCTGGGGCGAGGGTCCGATGGCGGATCGCATCGCAACGCTGCTCGCAACTCCCCTTGGCACCGTGACCCTGGTCCGTCAGATCTGCGAGTTCGTCGCGAGTTCGGAACGGGGCGTCTGCATGCCGAGAAACGGCAGGAGCCATCCTGCTGGAGGCGGGGAGAACGAAACGGATGCGGAAACCTAGTTGCTGGCTGCTGGTCTCGTTGTTCTCGGGTGCGCTTGCAGCGCAGTCGCCCCAGGCTCCGATCGACCTCCGCACGCCTGATGGCAGCAGGTTCCTGCTGCTCCCCACGGGCGGCACCGACCTCGTCCACTGGTCGCTCGCATCGCCCGCGGGCCCGGTGGAGGATCCGCTCGGCCACGAAGGCCTCTCGATCGCGGTGCTGGAGGCCTCGATGGCCGGCACCTGGCGTACGGGCAGCAAGGACCCTGCTGCCGAGCAGCGCGCCCTCGCCGCCTTCGACCGCGTGCTCGCCTCGGGCGGGACGCCGAACGCAGCCGCGGTTGCCTCCGCTGCAGCCGCGCAGCTCAGCGACTCCCGCGCCTACCTGCGCGTTCTGGCGGCCGCCCCCGCCATCGACGTCGTGTACGGAGAACGTGGCGGCTGCGGCCTGGTGACGCTCACCACCACCAACTCAGGCCTCGAACGCGTTGCCGCACTGCTGGTCGAGCGACGCGAGCAGAATGCGCTGCGCACGCTGCAGTTCGCCTGGCAAGCGGGTCGCCCGCAC
>JBEATZ010000029.1:0-9009 GCA_041161695.1 Planctomycetota bacterium
GGCGAGCACGAGGGCAACTACGAGGCGGTGTTCGGGCCGCTTTGGTACGCGTTCCGACACAAGCATTGCTGGTTCATCGCGCTCTACTCCGACGAGGGCAACCCCGAGACCGGCGAGAAGAACTTCCACAAGCCGGAGTGCCAGCGCATGAGCGATGCGCAGTTCGCGTGGCTGCAGGAGGTGCTGCAGAAGGCACGGGGCGCGAACCACGTGTTCGTGTTCCTCCACCACCCGCGCTGGCTCGAGCGCTACGGTGACGACTGGAAGAAGGTGCACGAGGCGCTGGTGGCCGCCGGCAACGTGAGCGCGGTGTTCGCGGGGCACATCCACCGCATGCGCTACGACGGCAACCGCGACGGCATCGAGTACTTCACGCTGGCCACCACCGGCGGCAACCTCGACATGGAACTGCCGCAGGCAGGCTACCTGCACGAGTACCACGTGGTGACCGTGCGGCCCCAGGGCATCCAGGTGGCGACGCTCCCGGTGGGCACCGTCATCGACCCGAAGGAGATCACCGGCGACGTGAGCGAGGACGCCAACCGGCTCGACGACAAGCTGGTGGCAGCCAACCCGCGCGGCCTCGCCTTCGGCACGGACGGCTCCGCCGAGGGCATGATGCAGGCCGACTTCACCAACCCGGCGAGCCGGCCCGTCGAACTCACCGTCACGCCGCTCGGCTCCTCGGCGTGGACCTTCCAGCCCGACCACACGCACGTGGTGATCCCGCCCGGCGCCACCACCACCGTGAGCTTCGTGGCCGCGCGCAAGGCTTCGGGCGGCGAGGCGCCGGACCTGCCGCGCCTCGACCTGGCCGTCGACTACTTCGGCAGGACGCTGCGCTTCACCCTGCCGCGGCGCCAGGTCGCGTTCGCGCAGGAGCCGCCCGAGACCCTCGCCGCGCCTGCAGGCGCGCCGAACGGCGTGCTGCGGTTGTCAGGAGCCGACTGCCTCGAGGTGCCCTCGACGCGCATGAAGCTGCCCGACGGACCGTTCACCATCGAGGCATGGGTGCGGGGCAACGACTACGCGGGCCGCCGTGCCCTCGTCACCAAGACCGAGTCGAGCGAGTACGGCATCTTCGTCACCGACGGGCGCCTCGAGACGAGCGTGTACCTGGGCAACGGCTACGTGACCGCGCGCACCGCCGAGCCGGTCCTGGTGCCGGGCACGTGGCACCACGTGGCAGGCGTGTTCGACGGCGCCGAGGTGCGCTGCTACCTCGACGGCAGGCTCGTGGCCCGCAAGGCCGGCAGCGGCAAGCGCAAGACCAACGCGCTGCCGTTGCTCGTGGGCGCCGACCCGGACGGCAAGGGCCTGCCCAACAGCTTCCTTGACGGCGACATCGACGACCTGCGTATCCGAACCGGCGCGCACTTCCGCGGCGAGCGGTTCGACGTGCCGGCAACGACAACTGTCGATGCCGACACCCTGCTGCTGCTCGCGTGCGATGCCGATGCAGGCCCGTGGGCGATCGACAGCTCGCCGTCGAAGGCGCATCCATGGCGGCGAGGGTCGGCACGCTGCGTGCTGGAGTCGCGAGCCGCGAGCCGCTAAGCAAGACGCATGGCCCCCGCCCGCACCAGCCGTCGCAAGACCAAGCCCAAGCTCACCGCCCGCACCGCCGACCGCCACGACCTCTACCAGCGCTCGGTCCAGGACGGCGAGTTCGACGCGCGCTTCTACTCGCGGTGGTTCGAGAAGCTGACGGGACAGAAGCTGCGCCGCCTGCGCGAGGACTTCTGCGGCACCGCGTTGCTCTGCTGCCACCACATCAAGCTGCACCCCGAGAACACGGCCGTTGGCATCGACCTGCATGGCCCCACCCTCGACTGGGGGCGCACGCACAACGTGGCGAAGCTGCTGAAGCCAGAACAGCAGCAGCGGCTCACCCTGCTGCAGCAGGACGTGCGCGACCGCAAGAACCCGCGCGCGCAGACCATCGTGGCCGGCAACTTCAGCTACTCGGTGTTCCAGACCCGCAAGGACCTGGGCGGCTACGTGCAGAGCTGCTTCCGCCAGTTGGAGCCGGGCGGGTTGTTCTTCATGGACGCGTGGGGCGGCGGCGAGACCTATGCCGAGCAGGTCGACCGCAGCCGGCGCAGCGGCTTCACCTACCTGTGGGACCAGAGCCACTTCAATCCGCTCACCCACCATGCCATCTGCAAGATCCACTACGAGTTCCCGGACGGCACCAGGCTGAAGGACGCTTTCGTCTACGACTGGCGCCTGTGGACCCTGCCGGAGCTGCAGGAGCTCATGACCGAGGCGGGCTTCACCGACATCGTCGTGCTCTGGGAGGGCACCGACCGCAAGACCAACCTCGGCAACGGCAAGTACCGCATCACCACCCGCGGCGAGGCGTGCCCGGCGTGGGTTGCCTACGTCGTCGGGCGCAAGCCTTCAGGCAAGGGCTGACGCACGCGGGCGCTTGGGGCACAATGCGCCGATGCGCGCCTTGCCCCTCGGTTGCCTGCTGCTGCTCTCCGCCTGGGGCCTAGCGCAGTCGCCACCCGAGCCCGTTGCCAAACCGCGCGCGCCGATCATCGGCCGCGTGATCCAGCAGGACGGCACCCCGGTCGCGGATGCCGAGGTGACCGGCGCCTGGAACCCGGCCGTGCTGCGCGAACTCGCGCCAGCCGAGTTGGCAACCGTTCGCACCGATGCCCGCGGCTACTTCGCGCTGCCGGTGCCGCCTGCGACCTTCGTGTACCTGTGGGCGCTCGGGCCGGAAGCCGAAGGCGATGCGCGACTCGCCACCGAGGTGGCTGTCGCCGCAGCAGGCCAGCGGCCGGAACTCCGCACCCGGGCGGCACTGCGCGCCCGTGCCCGGTCGACGGTGGGCGGACTCGAGGGCCTCGCCGAGCAAGGCCCGTTCACCCTGCGGTTCGCGCCGACGGAAGCCGTCGAGTTCGCGCTGTCCGTGCCCGTCGCCGCCGACGGCGGCTTCGAGTACCCGCCGCTGCCCTTCGGCATCATCACGGTCGAGTTGCGCGGCGCCAGCGACCGCATCCTGCACCTGTGGCGTTCGAGTTCGACCAACTCAGGCAGCCATACCGTGCCTGCGGTGCACAAGTTGCCCATGCGGGTGACCACGCCGGACGGCAAGCCCGCGGCAGGCGTCGAGATCCTGCAGGTGCACAGCCGTTACGGGGGCAACACCGAACTCGGCACGAACCGCCAGCGCAGCACCACCGCTCCGGTCGCCGTCAGCGATGCCGAGGGACTCGCCGTGGCCCTCGTCGCCTCGGGCAACAACCCCTTCGAGGACGGCAAGGGCAGGAGCCTCACCTTCATCGCCCGCAAGGATGGCTGCGCCGACGCCCACAGTGGCTGGCTTGGCACGCGGTTCGAGAACGGCAGGTTCGTCGAGGAGGAGAACCCGCCTGCCGAACTGCGCTTCACCATGGCGCCCGCGCGTCCGTTGAGCGGCAGGTTCGCCGGTGCCGACGCCGCCCAGTTGCCGCGCGGCATCCGCATCGACTGGACCAGCAAGGTCGCGCGCGGCAACGGCTGGACCCACGTCGAGCGCAATGCATTCGTACCCGTCGATGCAAACGGCGCGTTCCGCATCGAAACCCTGCCGCTCGATGCCTACGCGCTCGCCGTGCGCGCGCCCGTGGACGGCAGGCTGCTGCTGCTCGATTCGCTGCCGGAGTTCCCGGCGCAGAACCTCGTGCTGCCGGTGCCGGGAGCGAAGACCATCGAGGTCCAAGTGCTGGACCGCAGCGGCGGGCCGGCATGCGGGGCCACGGCCAACCTGATCCGCATGATCGGCACCACCGGGTTCGCGCAGGATGGCGCCACCATGCCGTTCGCACTCGATCCCAACGGGCGCGCCCGGCTCCGCCTGCCTGCGCCTGCCGCAGACGGCGCCAACCCGGGCCGCTGGTACCTCGCCGTCGTGGATGCCGAGTCCACGGCGCTGGTCGAGGTCCCGACCGAGAACGTCCCTGCCGAACTCACCCTCGCCATGACGCCGATGACCGCGTTGCGCGTCCGGGTCGTGGACGCGGAGGGCAATCCCGTGGCGGGCGCCACCCTGCAGCAGACGCGCAGCCAGTTCGTGGGCGGTCCGCGCAGCGAGGAGGACAAGTTGCTCGACATCCTGGGCACGCTCACCCAGCAGACGATGATGCGAGCGGTCACGGACGCGGAAGGCACGCTCGTGATCCGGTTCGTGGACCGGCCGTGGTACCGGATGCAGGCCAAGGTCGTTGCGGGCGAACGGTCGAGCGAGCCCTTTGCGGTGGAGGCAGGGGACGAGGTGCTGCAGCTGAAGGTGCAGTGAATTCAGATGACCCTGCTGTGGAGTCGGTAACCGGAGCGGATTCCTGAGCACAGCTTCCTGCCGAGGGGCAAGTCGCCCCCGGCAAGGAGCCCCATGGATCTGTCCAAGTTCGTTCCGCCCCGCTGCCCCAACCGTTCCTGCTCGAACCACCTCTGCCCCAGGCCCAAGTTCTTCCTGCGCCACGGCTCATACACGGTCCTCTGCCGCAGCCACCGCATCCCCCGCTTCCGCTGCAAGGACTGCCGCAAGACCTTCGGCTACCAGACCTTCCGCGCCGACTACCGCGACCAACGCCCTGAACTCAACGCGGTGATCCTCGAGCGCCACACCGGCGGACAGAGCCTGCGGCGACTCGCCATGGACCTGCACATCGACATCCACGGCATCCAGAAGAAGGCCCGCAAGCTCGCCCGCCACGGCAGGGACCTGGACGCCAACTTCCTCCGCAAGCTGCCCGAGGGCCGCACCTTCCTGCTCGACGAGGCCGAGACCTTCGAACAGGACCACATCCGGCCGCTCACGGTACCGGTCCTGGTCGAGAAGCAGAGCGGCATGGTGATTACCTGCGGCGTGGCCCCGATCCGAAGGCTCGCGCGCAAGGGCAGCCCACGGCGCAAGCGTCAGGAGCGGCTGGAGCAGGTCGAAGGCAAACGCAAGGACGGTAGTCGTGCGTGCGTGAGGGGCGTGCTGCAGACGCTGGCCAACCTGCTGCAGGATCGACACTGCACCCTGCGGACCGACGAGAAGGCCATGTACGCGACCCTGATCCGCAAGCTCTTCGCCGACCGGGCAACCCATCGGACCACGCCGAGCCGGGCGCCGCGGAACACCTTCAACCCGCTGTTCCCGATCAACCACACACTGGCGCGCTTCCGCGACCTGGGCTCGCGTCTGCACCGGCGCAGTTGGTGCGTGAGCAAGAAGGCCGCGGGCCTGGAGACCCAGCTCGAACTGCTGCGGCTGTACCGAAACTACATCCGGCGGCGGACCAACGGGGAGGCCGCGCACCGGACGCCGGCGTGGCACCTCGGCCTGATGAGCCGGCAACTCACGTACGCGGAGGCCTGCTCCTGGCGACAGGACTGGGGCCTGATCAGCTGCCACCCGATGAGCGTGGACGGCATGCTGACCGTGGCAGCGTGAGTTCCAGCCAGTTCCGGGCAACCAAGAGACTCAGTGGTCTCCCCTCCACAACAGGGTCACCTGAATCCGCCCTTGCCCCCGCGCCGCCGGGCCGGACAATCCTCCGCCCCATGATGAAGACCCTCGTGATCCTCGGCGCCGGCAAGATCGGGCGCATGGTCTGCCACCTGATGGCCACCTGTGGCGACTACCAGGTGCGCATAGGCGATGCCGCCGCACCGGCCGTGGAACACCTTGCCAAGAAGTACCCCGCCGTCGAGGCCAGCGTGGTCGCCTTCGACAGCGCCAAGAGCCTCGACAAGATCCTCAAGGGCGCCTGGGGCGTGATCTCGTGCGCCCCGTTCCACTGCAACCCGCTCATCGCCGAGCGAGCGCGCGAGAACGGCTGCCACTACTTCGACCTCACCGAGGACGTGGCCGTGACCCAGCAGGTCATGAAGCTGGCCAAGGGCGCGAAGACGGCCATGGCCCCCCAGTGCGGCCTCGCCCCGGGCTTCATCACCATCGTGGCCAACCACCTGATCGGCCCGATGACCGACGTGCGCGACCTGCGGTTGCGCGTGGGCGCCCTGCCGCGCTTCCCGTCCAACCGCCTCAAGTACAACCTGACGTGGAGCACGGAAGGCCTCATCAACGAGTACTGCAACCCGTGCGAGGCGCTGCAGGACGGCGAGATGACGCTGCTGCCGCCCATGGAGAACCTCGAGCACCTCACCATCGACGGCGTCGAGTACGAGGCGTTCAACACCTCCGGCGGCCTCGGCACCCTCGCCACGACCCTCAAGGGGAAGGCGCGCAACGTCAACTACAAGACGATCCGCTACCCCGGCCACTGCGACCTGATCAAGCTGCTGCTGCAGGACCTGCAGATGAAGGACCACCAGCAGGAGCTCGGCCGCATCTTCGACCGGGCGCTGCCCACCACCTTCCAGGACCAGATCGTGGTGTTCGTGAGCGCCACCGGCAGCTACCGCGGCCGCTTCACCGAGCGCACCTACGCCAAGACCATCCTGCACAAGGTCATCGACGGCGAGAACTGGTCGGGCATCCAGATCACGACAGCTGCCGGCGTCTGCGCCGTGGTCGACCTGCTGCGCGAGGGCAAGCTGCCGCAGAAGGGCTTCGTGAAGATGGAGCAGGTGAAGTACGAGGAGTTCCTCGCGAACCGCTTCGGCTCCCACTACGCCTGATCCAGGTCGCGCGGAGAGGCGCCGGTCATGAAACCGGCTCCTCGCTGCAAACCGCGCAACCTCAGTGCAACTTGGCCGCCGTGCCCTTCGGCCCGCGGAACAGCAGCACGAACACCAGCAGGATCGCGCCCGCGCCGAGGCACGGCAGCAGCCAGATCTGCGCCCAGTCCGGCGCACCGCCCGCAGGCGAGTTCGTCTGCACGATGCGCGTCATCACCTGCGCGCCGATGAGCATGCCGAGGCCCTGCGTGACGATCACGAGGAAGCCCTGGGCTTGGCCGCGGATCTCGGGCCGCGCCTTCTGCTCGGTGTAGATCTGGCCGGTCACGAAGAAGAAGTCGTAGCAGATGCCGTGCAGCAGGATGCCGCCCAGCACCATCCACTCGACGGGATCGGTTCCGGCTCCTGCCGAGAACAACCCGTAGCGCACGACCCAGGCGAACATGCCCACGGCCAGCATCCACTTCACGCCCAGCTTCGCGAAGCACAGGGGCATGACGAGCATGAACAGCACCTCGGCCCACTGGCCGAAGGTCATGTAGAAGCCCGGGTTCTCGAAGGCGGTGCCCGCGAACTGCGAGCCGAAGCTGTAGTAGCCCGCGAGCGGGATGCAGATGAGGAACGAGCACAGCATGAACACGGCAAACGCCGGCTCCTTCATCATGCCGATGGCGCCGAGGCCCAGCGTCTCACCGAGGCTCGACTGCTTGCCCGCAGCGGGCGGCGGCGTGTGCGGCAGGTTCCAGCTCAGCACGGCCATGGCCAGCGAGCTCCAGCCCGCGACCTGGAACATCACCGGCTTGGTGTCGGCGGCCAGGAACTTGCTCACGAAGGTGACTGCGGCGATCCAGCCCAGCGTGCCGAACACACGTGCGATCGGGAACTGCTTCTCCGGGTTGGCGATGTGGCTGAAGGCCACGGTGTTGGAGAGGCCCAGCGTCGGCATGTAGCAGAGCATGTACGCGAGCACGTACCACTCGAACCACGTGGCATCCATCGCCTCGATGGCACCGGGGATGAAGTTGAGCATCAGCGCCGCACCCGCGAGGTGCATGACGGCCAGCACCTTCTGCGAGGCGAAGAACCGGTCGGCGACGAGGCCGAGGAAGAGCGGCGAGATGAGCGCCGCGATGGGCCCGGCCGAGTAGACCCAGCCGGTGGTCTCCTGCGACCACCCCCACGCAGGGACGAAGGTCCCGGCGGTCACGTACCAACTCCCCCAGACGAAGAACTGGAGGAACATCATCGCGCACAGCATCGGGAACTTGGGCATGGGCGCGGATTGTGGCCCGGGCACTCCCGAATGACCAGCGCGAGGATGCTCGCGCCAGCCCTGCCGTCAGGAACTCACGTGAACTTGGTGATGCCCGGCATCGCCACCACCACCTCGGGCGGCACGGCGTCGAGGCGCACGTCCTTGGGCACGAGGATCTCCTTGCTGTTGAGGGCCTCCTCCCACGTGACCTGCTTGCCGGTGTAGGCAGCCATGCGGCCCATGATCGCCATGAGCGTGCTCTTGCACATGTAGTCACCGTTGTCGATGCGCTGGCCGGCGCGGATGGCGGCGAACATCTCGTCGTGCTCGGCCTGGTACATGTCGCGTGCCTTGCCCTCGTACTTCCAGCCCTTCTTGCCGGCGATCTCCTTCTGGAAGACGCGGCAGGTGCCCTCTGTGCCCATCACGAGTTCGTTCACGTTGCGGTAGCAGTTGTTCTGCTGCCGGCAGTGGCTGTAGCCACGCGTGCCGTCCGCCCACTCGTAGATGGTGGAGAAGTGGTCGTAGACGTTGCCGAACTTGGGCGCGGTGCGCACCTGACGGCCGCCCAGCGACACGGCCTTGACCGGGTACTCGTCCTTCTTGATCCACGCCATCACGTCGAGGGTGTGGATGTGCTGCTCGGCGATCATGTCGCCGGACAGCCACGTGTAGTACAGCCAGTTGCGCAGCTGCCACTCCATGTCGGTCATCTCGGCCTTGCGGTCGAAGCTCCACAGCTCGCCCGTGATGTAGTCGCCCTGGATGGCGAGGATCTGGCCGATGTCCCCGTCGTGCAGGCGGCTCATCAGCTCGCGCCGGCCGTCCTCGTAGCGGTAGCAGAGGCCAGAGACGATCGACAGACCTTTCTTGCGGGCCTCCTCGCAGGCAGCCATCACGCGGCGCACACCATCGGCATCCGAGGCGATGGGCTTCTCGGCGAACACGTGCACGCCCTTGGCAACGGCCTTCTCGATCTGCATCGGCCGGAAGCCGGGCGGCGTCGCGAGGATGACCGCGTCGACGCCGGAGTCGAGCACCTTGTCGATGGCGTCGAGGCCGGTGAACTGCCGGTCCTGCGGCACCTTGGCGCGGTCGCCGAAGCCCGCCTCCTCGAGACCCTGCAGGCT